>CAYRLC010000013.1:304-34742 GCA_964424995.1 uncultured Croceicoccus sp. | reverse complement strand
GCCTCGGCCAGCGCGGTCTTTTCGACCGGGCTCCACATCACCGGCTTCGCGCCGCGATAGAGCTGGCCGGACTCGGCGAACTTCAGCAGCTCGGCCACGATCGTCGCCTCGCTCTCGAACTGCATCGTCAGGTACGGGTTGTCCCAGTCGCCGTTGATGCCCAGCCGCTTCAGCTGCTCGCGCTGCACGTCGACCCAGCCTTGCGCATAGGCGCGACATTCGGCGCGGAATTCCTTCGCCGGGACCTGATCCTTGTCGAGCTTCTTCTTGCGGTACTGTTCCTCGACCTTCCACTCGATGGGCAGGCCGTGGCAGTCCCAGCCCGGAACATAGGGCGCGTCCTTGCCGAGCAGGCTCTGCGTGCGGACGACCATGTCCTTCAGCACGTGGTTCAGCGCATGACCGATGTGCATGTCGCCGTTGGCATAGGGGGGGCCATCGTGCAGGATGAACTTATCGCGGCCCCGGCGCGCGTCGCGCAGCTTTTCGTAAAGGCCGCTCGCCTGCCAGTTCGCCAGGATGCCCGGCTCCTTCTGCGGCAGGCCCGCCTTCATCGGAAAGTCGGTCTTCGGCAGGAAGACGGTATCTTTGTAGTCTTTTTTCTGGGCGCTATTCTCGGTCATGCGCCGCGCGTTAATCGAATGAAGGTGACGCGTCCAGCAACTCGCGCGCGCGGGCGCAATCCTTGTCCATCTGGGCGATCAGCGCGTCGAGGTTGTCGAACTTCGCCTCGGGCCGGAGGAAGTGGTGGAAGGCGACCTCGATCTCCTGACCGTAGAGGTCTTCGGCGAAATCGAAGAAATGGGGTTCGAGCAGTTCCTTTGGCGGGTCGAAGGTGGGGCGGATGCCCATGTTCGCCGCGCCCTGCAGGACGCGCCCGTCGGGCAGATGGCCGGTGACCGCGTAGATGCCGTATTTCGGGCGGATATAATTGCCGAGGTCGATATTGGCGGTGGGATAGCCGATGGTGCGGCCCACCTTGTCGCCGTGCTGCACGGTGCCGCGAATCGCAAAGGGCCGGGTCATCAGCCGCGCCGCCTCCTGCGGATCGCCCCCCCACAACGCCTCGCGGATGCGGCTGGAGGAGACGACGTTGCCGGTTTCGAGAACCGGGTCGACCGCCACCGCCTCGATCCCCACTTCCGCGCCCAGCGAACGCAGCATCGCGACATTGCCGCGCTTGCCCTGCCCGAAGGTGAAGTCGCTGCCGGTCACCACGCCCGACAGCTGGAACCGTTCGGCGAGCAGGCGGGTGACGAAGTCCTCCGCCCCGGTGCCGGCGAGGTCTGCGTTGAAGGCGAAGACCATCATCGCATCGGCGCCCAGTTCCTCGAACAGGTCCTGCCGCTGGTCGAGCGAGGTGAGGCGGAACGGTTCGGTGTCGGGCCGGAAGTGGCGCACCGGGTGCGGATCGAAGGTGGCGACGATGACCGGGCGATCCTTGGCGCGTGCCATGTCGACCGCGCGCCCGATCACCTCCTGATGCCCGGCATGGACTCCGTCGAAATTGCCCAGCGCCATTACCGCGCCGTGCAAGGCTTCGGGCATGGGGTCGAGGGAGGAGAGCCGGATCATCGTCGGTTCGTTCAGCGGGGCGGGCGGGTCGGCCTCTCAGCCCCGGCGGCGCAGCGTGACAAAGCTGAACGCGGGGTGCTTGCCGTCCTCGGCATGATCCTCGCGCGCGACTTCCTCCCACACCGCCATGTCGAGCGCGGGCATGGCGACGTCGCCGTCGTAGTCGCGGTGGATCTCGGTCAGCTCGATCCGGCGGGCGCGGGGCAGTGCCTCCGCGATCACCGCCGCGCCGCCGATCACCGCGATGCGCGATCCGTTGGCGCGGGCGATCGCCTCGTCCAGCGTGGCCGCGGTTTCGAGTTCGTCATCCTCGTTGTCGTCGGCGGGAGCCCAGTCGGGGTTGGCGGTGAGCACGATGTGCTTGCGCCCCGGCAGCGTGCCCGGCAGCGATTCGAAGGTCTTGCGCCCCATGATCATCGGCGCGCCCATCGTCAGCCGCTTGAAGTGGGCAAGGTCGGCCGGGATGTGCCACGGAAGGCGGCCATTGGCGCCGATCGTGCCGTTGGCGGCGCGGGCGACGACGATGAAAAGCTCAGGGCCTTTCATGCCGCTCCGTCCGCGGCAGCGTCGGCCAGCACCAGCCGAGTGACGTGGCCCATCTTGCGGCCTTCGCGCGCCTCGCCCTTGCCATAAAGGTGCAGGTGAGCGGCCGGATCGTTCAGGATGGGCAGGGCTTCCTCCGCCGTCGTGCCGATGAGGTTTTCCATCACTGCACCGGGAACGCGCAAACCGCAATCGCCAAGCGGCAGGCCGCAAATCGCGCGGACGTGGTTCTCGAACTGGCTGGTGGTCGCCCCCTCGATCGTCCAGTGGCCCGAATTGTGGACGCGGGGTGCCATCTCGTTGAACACCGGCCCGTCGGCGGTGGCGAAGAATTCGAGCGTCAGGACGCCGACGTAGTCCAGTTCGCGGGCGACCCGTTCGGCCAGCTCGCGCGCGGCGGGCACATGCTGCGCGATCAGCGATCCGCCGGGCACGGTCGAGCGGGCGAGGATGCCGTATTTGTGGACGTTTGCCGCGCTGTCCCAGAAGCAGACCTCTCCGGCCAGGGATCGGACGAGGATGACCGAGAATTCCGCCGCGAAGGTGACGAACCCTTCGTAGACCATCGGGATCGGCGGCACGCACATCTCGTTCGCGTCGCCGGGCGTCCTGATGCGCCACTGGCCCTTGCCGTCATAGCCGTCGCGCCGGGTCTTGAGGATGCCGGGCGCGCCGATCGCGGCGATGGCGGCCTGAAGCCCCTGTTCGTCGGACAGTTCGTAAAACGGCGCGGGGCGGCCGCCCAGCCGGGTCACGAATTCCTTTTCCGCCAGCCGGTCCTGCGCGACTTCGAGCGCGCGGGCATTGGCGCGCAGCGGCACCTTGCCCAGCGCCGACAGCGGCGCGACGGGCACGTTCTCGAACTCGTAAGTGACGACATCGCACTGCGCGGCAAAGGCGGCGAGCGCGGCGTGATCGTGATAGGGCGCGCAGGTAAAGGCGGCGGAAACCTCGGCCGCGACGCTGTCACCTTCCGGCGCGTAGATGTGGACTGCGTAGCCCAGCTGGGCCGCGGCCATCGCCATCATCCGGCCCAGCTGTCCGCCGCCCAGGATGCCGATCGTGCTGCCCGGCGGTATCACCGGCATATGCGCGCCGTTGGCCACGTACTCTCCCGCGATCAGTCTTCGTCGACCGGGCGTTCGTCGACGCTGTCGGTCTGCGCCGCGCGCCACGCCTTCAGCCGTTCGGCCAGCGCCGCATCACCCAGCGCGAGGATCGAGGCCGCGAGCAGCCCCGCGTTCTTCGCGCCCGCATCGCCGATGGCCAGCGTGCCGACGGGAACGCCGCCCGGCATCTGCACGATGGAAAGCAGCGAATCCTTGCCCGAAAGCGCCTTCGACCGGACCGGCACGCCCAGCACCGGCAGGTGCGTCATCGACGCGATCATGCCCGGCAGATGCGCCGCGCCGCCCGCGCCGGCGATCACCACCTTGAACCCTTCGTCCGCCGCACCTTCAGCGAATGCGACCATGCGGCGCGGGGTGCGATGGGCCGACACGATGCGGCAGTCGCTATCCACGCCCAGTTCGCGCAGCACGTCGGCGGCGTGGCGCATCGTCGGCCAGTCGGACTGGCTGCCCATCACGATCGCGATCGGTGCGGTCATGGCTATTCCCCCGTTGGCCCGACGCCGGGCCGGATGCATGACGCCTTACGCGTCGGAAAGGTAGTAGCGTTCGCCCGAGGGGCGGCCGCTGGCGAAAGGATAGACGATCGGCTGGCCGGTCGGAATCTCCAGCCCGGTGATATCCTTGTCCGAAATGCCCGACAGGTGCTTGACCAGCGCGCGCAGGGAATTGCCGTGGGCCGAGACGATGACCGTCTTGCCGCTCGCCAGCACCGGTTCGATATTGGCGGTGTAGTAGGGCAGGACGCGCTCGATGGTGTCCTTCAGGCTTTCGGTCTGCGGCACGTCGATCCCGGCATAGCGCGGGTCGGCCGACAGGTCGAATTCGCTGCCGCGGTCGAGGACCGGGGGCGGGATGTCGAAGCTGCGGCGCCAGATGTGCACCTGCTCGTCACCGTGCCGGTCGCGCGTCTCCTGCTTGTCCAGCCCGGTAAGCCCGCCGTAGTGCCGTTCGTTGAGCCGCCAGTCCTTCGTTTCGGGGATCCACAGGCGGTTCGCGGCATGGAGCGCGAAGTGCAGCGTGCGGATCGCGCGGGTCTGGAACGAGGTGAAGGCGACATCGGGCAGCACGCCCTTGGCCAGCAGCAGTTCGCCCGCGGCCTTCGCCTCGGCCTCGCCCTTTTCCGTAAGGTCGACGTCCCACCAGCCGGTGAAGCGGTTTTCCAGGTTCCACTGCGACTGGCCGTGGCGCACGAGGATCAGGTTGGGCACGCGATGCTCCGCTCTCGTTCGTAAAAGGAGCAAAGGCCCCTAGCGGCAGGGCGCGGGTTTGAAAAGGGGAGTGGGCGAGGTGATCGATCGCGTGCCCCGCAAGGTTTCCCTTGATCGGTGCGGCGGGCCGGGGCGCAATCGCGTCAAGGGGCAAGGAACCGCCCTTTTCATCGCGCGTTAAGAGCGGGTTAGAGGCAGCCGCAACGGCGGGCCGGATCCATCGGAGAAAGCGTGATGAAGAAGATCGTGACAGCACTCGTCCTCGGCAGCAGCGTGATCCTGCTTTCGGCCTGCAACACCGTGAAGGGTGCCGGCGAAGACATCGAGTCCGTGGGCGATTGCGCCGATGGCGTGAGCGGCAACTGCTGACGCTCGGCCTATCAGGCACATACGAAAAAGGCGCTGCCCCGGATGGGACAGCGCCTTTTTTCATGCGCGGATTTCTGGGTGTCATCCGCTGGCCGATCACTAATCCGCTGGCCGATCAGATGAACAGCAGGGCCGGGGTCTCGATCAGACGCTTCAGCGCCTGAATGAATTGCGCCGCCTCGTACCCGTCGACGATGCGGTGGTCGAAGCTGGACGAGATGGGCATGATCTTGCGCGTCACGATCTCGCCGTGGCGCCGTTCCAGCCGCTCGATGATCTTGTTCGGGCCGACGATCGCGGTTTCGGGCCGGTTGATGATCGGCGTCGTCGCGATCCCGCCGATCGGGCCGAGCGAGGTGATCGTGATCGTCGATCCATTGAGTTCCTCGCGGCTGGCGCGGCCTTCCTTCGCCGCTTCGGACAGGCGCGCGATCTCCGTCGCGAGTGCCCACGGGTCCATCTGTTCGGCATGGCGCACAACGGGCACCATCAGCCCGGCAGGCGTCGCCGCGGCGATACCGACATGCACCGCAGCGTGCTGGCGCAGCACGCCCGCATCGTCGTCGTAATGGGCGTTGAGGTGCGGGAAGTCGGGCAGCACCTTGACCATCGCGCGGACGAGGAAGGGCAGGAAGGTCAGCTTGGGCTGGTCCTTCGCGCGCCCGGCATTCAGCGCGGCGCGGGTCTCTTCCAGGGCGGTCACGTCGAATTCCTCGACATAAGTGATGTGCGGAATACGCCGCCAGGTTTCTTCCATCCGCTCGGCAATCTTGCGCCTGAGGCCGATGACCTTGATCTCCTCGACCCCGCTGCGCGCCTCGTAACGCGGGTCGCCGCCGCCGAGGTAGCTCTCGATATCCTCTGGCGTGACGCGGCCGTTGCGGCCCGAGCCGGGCACCTTGGCGAGATCGAGACCCAGTTTGGCGGCGCGGCGGCGGGTCGCCGGTGCGGCGAGCGGGAAACCGGCATGCGCGGTCTCGGTCGGCGCGGGGGCAGGGCGCTTCGCCGCGGGCGCGGGCGGAGGCGATGCCGGCGCGGGGGCAGGCGGCGGGGTGGGGCCGTCCGGCGCCTCGTTCGGGGCGGCGGGCGGAGCGGGGACGGGTTCCTCCGCGTTACCGTCACCCTCGACTTCCAGTTCGACGAGGACCGAGCCGACGGCTTTCATCTCGCCCACCACGCCATGCACCGCGCGCACGGTGCCGCCGACCGGGCTGGTCATGTCGACGGTCGCCTTGTCGGTCATCACGTCGCAAAGCGGATCGTCTTCCTCGATCACGTCGCCGGGCTTCACGTGCCACGCCGTGACTTCGGCCTCGGCCACGCCTTCGCCGATGTCAGGCAGGCGGAACTTGTAGGTTCCCATCAGCGGTACTCCACGGCGGAAAGAAGCGCTTCGGCAAGCCGGATCGGGCCGGGGAAGTAATCCCATTCGAAGGCATGGGGATAGGGCATGTCGTACCCCGCCACGCGCTGGATCGGCGCGCGCAGGTGGTCGAAGCAGCGTTCCTGGACGAGCGCGGAAAGCTCTCCGCCGAAACCGCCGAACCGGCTCGCCTCGTGCAGGATGACGCAGCGGCCGGTCTTGCGGACCGAGGCGGTGATCGCATCGATGTCGAGCGGAACGATCGAGCGCAGGTCGATGAGCTCGGCATCGACGCCCGCGTCGGCAATCCCGGCGGCGGCCACGTGGACCATCGTGCCGTAGGCGAGCACGGTGACTTCGCTCCCTTCGCGCACCAGCGCGGCGCGGCCCAGCGGCACGTCGTAGTGGCCCACCGGCACGTCGGCGGTGGCGAGACCCGAATTGGCCCAGGTCTTCAGTTCCTCGTCCGGCCGTCCGTAGAACGGGCCGTTGTAGAGCCGCTTGGGTTCGAGGAAGATGACCGGGTCGTCGCATTCGATCGCGGCGATCAGCAGCCCCTTGGCGTCGTAGGGGTTCGACGGGATCACGGTCTTGAGGCCGGTGACGTGGGCAAAGATCGCCTCCGGGCTCTGGCTGTGCGTCTGGCCGCCGAAGATGCCGCCGCCATAGGGCGTGCGCACGGTGACCGGGGCCCAGAACTCGCCGTTGGAGCGATAACGCAGGCGTGCGGCCTCCGACACGAGCTGATCGTAAGCGGGCAGGATGTAGTCGGCGAACTGGATTTCGGGCACCGGGCGCAGGCCATAGGCCCCCATGCCGATGGCCGCGCCGATGATGCCGCCCTCGGTCAGCGGCGCGTCGAAGCAGCGGGTGAGGCCGTGTTTCTTCTGCAGCCCTTCGGTGACGCGGAAGACGCCGCCGAAATAGCCTACGTCCTCACCGAAGACGAGCACGTCGGGGTCTTCGCCCATCTTCACGTCCAGCGCGCTGTTGAGCGCCTGGATCATGTTCATGCGTTTCGTTTCCGTTATGCTGCGCCTCCCTCTCGGGCGGCGCGGCGGGCCTTGAGTTCCCGCAGCTGTTCCTTCAGGCGCCAATCCTTTTCGGCGAAGACGTCCTCGAACATCTCCTCGATCGGCGGCTTCGACTGGCCGAGCGTGCCGATGGCCTCGGCCTCCTTGACCGCGATCTTCACCTTTTCCCTGGTCTCCGCCTCCAGCCCGGCGTGGCGTTCCTCGTCCCATGCGCCGATGGCGATGAGATGCGATTTCAGCCGGTCGACCGGATCGCCCAGCGGCCAGTGCTTCGCCTCGTCCTTCGGGCGATAGGCGCTGGGATCGTCGGAGGTGGAATGCCCTTCGGCGCGGTAGGTGTAGAACTCGATCAGCGTCGGCCCGTTGTTGGTGCGCGCGCGTTCGGCGGCCCACTGCGTCGCGCCCCACACGGCGAGGAAGTCGTTGCCGTCGACCTTGATGCCCGGAAAACCGTAGGCCAGCGCCTTGGCCGCGAAAGGCAGGCGTTCGGGCGCGGCGAAGCCGGCGAAGCTGGAGATCGCGTACTGGTTGTTGGTGACGCACAGGATCGTCGGCGCGCGATAGGCGGCGGCAAAGGTCATCGCCTCGTGGAAATCGCCTTCCGCCGTGGTGCCGTCACCGACATAGGCGAGGCTGATCTTCGTATCGTTCTTGTAAGCCGACGCCATGGCCCAGCCTACCGCGTGGACGAAGCGGACGCCGAGATTGCCCGAGATCGAGTAGAAATCGTAAGCCCGCGCCGAATGGAGGATCGGCAGCTGCTTGCCCGCCAGCGGATCCTCCGCATTCGAGAAGATCTGGTTGCACAGCGTCGTCAGCGGATAATTGCGGGCATGCAGCCAGGCGAGTGCGCGATAGGTCGGGAAGAACATGTCGCCCTTGTCGAGCGCCATCGACTGCGCGGCCGAGATCGCCTCCTCGCCGGTGGACTTCATGTAGAAGCTGGTCTTGCCCTGCCGGTGGGCGCGGAACAGGCGGTCGTCGAAGGCGCGCGTCAGCACCATCGCGCGCAGGCCCTTGATCAGCGTTTCGGGGGCAAGGTGCGGGTTCCACGGGCCCACCGCGCGATCGTCGTCGTCCAGCACCCGGATCAGCTCGTAGGGCAGGTCGCGCATCCGGCTTTCGTGCTCGGCGATGTCGGGGCGGCGGACGGCACCGGCCTCGCCGCGATTGACGTGGGCGAAGCTCACTTCGGTATCGGGGCGCGACGGCGGCTCGGGGATGTGCAGTTCGAGACGGGGCAGGTTCGATTCGGTCACGCGGGTCATCCTCTGGCGGCAGGGGTTCGCCCCCGCTCGCGCCAGTGTAACGCATCACGGCTGGGATGTTTTCCCTTTCTTGTGCTGCAAATCGAGCGCGAGAGGAAATCTTTTCCCAATTCGCGGCAGATATGCGAGACCGATTTCGCGATTGGCTGCATCTGCGAAAAGAATATGGACGATACCGACTGGAAGATCCTGCGCACCCTGCAGGCCGAGCCCGAGCTTTCGATCAACGCGCTGGCCGACAAGGTAGGCCTGTCGCACACGCCGTGCTGGCGGCGGCTGAAGCGGATGGAGGACGACGGCGTCATCGCCGGGCGCGAGGTGGTGCTCGATCAGGCGAAAGTCGGCCTGGGCGTCGACGTTTTCGCCAACGTGCGCATCGCCCGCCACGACGAGGATACGCTGGAGGCCTTTGCCCAGGCGGTCATGGAGCATCCACAGATCGTCGAATGCTTCCTCGTCGGCGGCGACAGCGATTACCTGCTGCGCGTGGTCGCCGCCAGCATCGAGGCCTACGAGCGGTTCCTGAAAAAGGTGCTGGTCCACATGCCGGGCGTGGCGTCGGTCAATTCCAGCTTCGCGATGCGACGGATCAAGCTGACCAGCCGCCTGCCGATCTAGGCTGAGCCTCAGGCTTCGGGCGCGACGACGAACCTCGCGCCGCGGATCGTCGGCTCCAGCCGCAGGTCCAGCCCGTGCCGCCGCGCGATGGCGCGGGCGAGCGCGAGGCCGAGGCCCGACCCGCCGTTGGCCCCGTGATTGCCCTGCGCCCGGCTGAAACGTTCGAAAATCCGCTCCCTGTCGTCAAATGGCACCCCCGGCCCCGTGTCGGACACGGTCAGCTTCGGCCCGGGTTCGAGCTCGAGGCAGACCGACCCGCCGGTCGGGGTATACTTGAACGCATTGTCGAGCAGGTTGGTGACCAGCCGCGAAATCTGCATTTCCTCGCCCCGGATCGTCACGCCGGGCGCGATGGCGATCTCGAAGCGGTGGCCGCTGTCTTCGGCGCTGGCATCGTAGAGGTCGGCGATATGCTGGACGAGTTCGGACAGGTCGATCGGCTCCAGCCCGCGCGGATCGCCGCGGTGCGCCTCGCTGTGAGAGATATCGAGCAGCGATTCGAGCATGGCCGTGACCGAACGGATCTCGCCGCGCGCTTCGGCCAGCCCCTCCGCCGCCGCCTCGTCGGGGGCGGAGCGGATCGCGCGCAGCAACCGGCTGTCGAGGTGCATCAGCGGAGTGCGCATCTCGTGCGCGATCTGGTCCAAGGTCTCGCGGTGGGCGTTGACCAGCCGGTTCAGGCGTTCCAGCGCTTCTATCGAATGGCGGGTCAGCTCGCCGATCTCGTCCTCCGCCTCGCGCCCGCGGGCAAGGCGCGCCAGCCGCGCCTCGTCGGGATGCTGGAAGGCTTCGTTGATCCGGCCGATGCGGCGCGCCAGCCGCGCGGTGGTGATGCGGCCGGCCACCCCCACGGCGAAGACCACGAAAAGCCCGCCGGCGACGAAGGCGAAGCCGATCTCGTTCAACACGATCTCGTCCATCGTCGCCTCGCGCGCGACCAGCAGCCGCTGCCCGTCGGCAAGGTTCACCAGCCGCGCATGGGCGTAGATGTCGTTATCGAGATGCAGGACGCGAAATTTCTCGCTCACCCCGTCCGGCCACGCGGAGAGGTCGCCGGCGACGATCCGGCCGGCCCCATCCTGCAACAGGTAGTGCGGCGCGTTGCCTGCCGGGGCCTGGTATTTCAGCCGCTGGTCGATCCGCGCGGCCAGCCCGGCCTGCCCCTCGTCGCGATAAGTGTCGAGAAGGGTCGCGATGTCGGCGTTGATCGCTGATTCCTGCGTCGCGGTGGCGAGCTGTTCGAACTTCGCCCCGACCAGCGCGCCCAGGATCAGCACGACGGCGATGCACACCGCGATCGACCAGGCGACGAGCCGGGTGAAGATCGAATCGAGCAGCCGAACCTGTGTCACGCGCGCCTCTCGCCCCGGGCCAGCCCGATCCGGTCAGGGGTCATCCCATCGCGGCCCCGTCAGGGCTCACTTACCGTCGAGCAGACGATACCCGGTCCCCCAGATCGTTTCCAGTGCGGGCGAGGAGAACCCGTCCTCCAGCTTGCGGCGCAGGCGGCCGATGTTGACGTCGACGACATTGGTCTGGGGGTCGAAGCTCATCTTCCACACGTCGCGCAGCAGCATTTCGCGCGTCACGACCTCTCCCGCATTCTCGATGAGGTAGCGGAACAGCTCGAACTCCTTGGGGCTGAGCGGCAGGTGCTTGTTCGCGCGGAACGCGGTGCGCGCCTTCACATGGCATTCGAACGCGCCGTGGATGATGACCGCGTCGTGCCCGCGCCCCGAAGCGCGGCGGTGCAGCGCGCGAAGGCGGGCGAGCAGCTCCGCCGCCTCGAACGGCTTGGCGAGATAGTCGTCGGCCCCTGCGTCCAGCCCCTCGGCCCGATCGATCGTGCGGCCCAGCGCCGACAGCATCAGGACCGGCGTGCCGATCCCGCTCTGCCGCATCCGCTTGATGAGGGTGAGGCCGTCGACATCGGGCAACATGCGATCGAGGATAATGACATCGAACTGCCCCACGCCGGCCCGCCGCAACCCTTCGGCCCCGGTCGCTTCCCACGTCACACGGTCGCCCGTGGCGCGAACCAGTTGCTGCAGGTCCGACGCGATGCGGGCGTCATCCTCGATGTGCAAGATGTCGAGGCCGGTCGTGGCCATGACATGTCCCCCTGTTAACCCCCGCGCCCCGGTGCCCCATCCACGCGCCGCGTGGTCCCGCAGCGCGGATGCGGGCGACGGTAATCTAGGTGCCCTGTCCGCGCATCCCAGACAAGAGTGCCGTTAGCTGGATGAAATATCCTGTCATCCGGTTACCATGACCCTGCGCATCACCGCATCGAGCCGGGCCAGCACCGCCGGGTCGCGGGCGTCCGGCGCGGTAATGATCGCGTTGTCGAGCGCGCGGTCGATCGGCGACGGGGTGCGCATAGCGGGCAGCGATGCGGCGAGGTTCACGACGGTGCCCCGCGCGACGGCGGCATTGGCGTGGACTTGCGCGATGACCGAGGCGACATCGACCGCGGCCTCGTCCTCGCGCCAGCAGTCGTAGTCGGTCGCCATGCCGACGAGCGCGTAGGGCAGCTCCGCCTCGCGCGCCAGCTTCGCCTCGGGCATCGCGGTCATGCCGATGACGTCGGCGCCCCACTGGCGATAGAGGTGGCTTTCGGCGCGGGTCGAGAACTGCGGCCCTTCCATCGCGAGATAGGTACCGCCCTGCGCCACTTGCCCGCCCGCCTGGCGCACGGCGGCGGCGGCCAGGGCCGACAGGCGCTCGCACACCGGGTCGGCCATCGATACATGCGCGACCATGCCGGTGCCGAAGAAGCTGCTTTCCCGGCCCTGCGTCCGGTCGATGAACTGGTCGACGACGACGAAGCGGCCCGGCTCGATTTCCTCGCGCAGCGATCCCACGGCGCTGATCGCCAGGAGGTCGGTGCAGCCCGCCCGCTTCAGCGCATCGATGTTGGCGCGGGCGTTAAGATCGGACGGTGCGATGCGATGGCCCCGCCCGTGGCGCGGCAGGAAGCGGAACTCGACCCCGCCGATGCGGCCGAACAGGATCTCGTCCGACGGCTGGCCGAAGGGCGAATTCACCGCGATCCACTGCGCGTCCTCGATCGCGTCGATGTCGTAGAGACCCGACCCGCCGATGACGCCGATAACCCACTTGTCGTTCATGCCACGGCGTTTTCCACGTTTGCGCGCCTTGCGTCCAGTCCCTCGCGGTCATGCCCGCGATGATCACCGCCCCCATGACCAGCGCGGCCATGCGCTGTTCGTAGGCGACGGCCAGTTCCTCGATGGCGAAGGCGATCCCAGCGAGCGGGGTGTTGAATGCGGCCGACACGCCGTGCGCCGCCCGCGATCAGCACCGAGCGGTGTACGGCGGCCCCGGTGAGCCGGTGGCACGAGGTCATGATCGCCGCGCCGACCTGCACCGTCGGCCCCTCGCGCCCGACCGATGCTCCGCCCAGCAGGGCAACGACAGTGAGCGCGACCTTGGCGAACCCGGTCCTGAGGTCGAACAAGCCCTCCCCGGCTTGAGCGCCATCCTGGCGGACCGCGGCGACGACTTGCGGAATGCCCGATCCGGCGCCCTAGGGCGCCATTACCTTGGTCAGCCATGCGCAGAGCACGAAGACGAGCGGCGTGATCGCCAGCGGCAGCCAATAATGGCCCTCGATAGTGCGATGGAAAAGGTTCAGCGCAGATCGCCAGCCCGCGCGGAGACGAGCGCGATCACGCCGATGGCGACGGCGCCCATCAGCGTCGCAATCCGCCGCCGCCTGTCCCCCTCTTCCTGGCTGAGGCACGGGGGAATCGGCAGGCGGGGCAGCTTTCGACTCTTCGCGTGCCTTCCCTAGGTCGGGAGGGCGCAAGGTCCGGCACGGGGGCAAGCACGGGAGTCTGGCACGGGGCCGAGCCGGAACGGAAAAGCCGCGCTAGGCGGTAAGGCCGGTTTCCAGCACCCGCATCGCCAGCGCCGCCAGCAGGGCCGATCCGCGCGGCAGGACGCGTTCGTCGACATGCATGTGCGGGCTGTGCAGGCCCGGCGCGCGCTGCCAGTCGGCATCGGGTTCGGCCACGCCCAAAAGGATCATCGCCCCCGGCATCTTCTGCAGCACGTAGGAGAAGTCCTCCGCCGTCATCAGTGGATCGGGCAGATCGTACCACGCCGAAGAGCCGAACTGTTCCGCTACAACCTCGCGGGCGAGCGCCACGGCGCGAGGATCGTTGAAGGTGCAGGGAAAGCCCTGCCGCACCTCCAGCGTCGCGGTCATGCCGTGCGCGGCGGCGATGCCGGTCACGAGCGTGCGCGCCGCATCGATCAGGCGGGCGCGGGTCGTTTCCGACAGGGTGCGGATCGTGCCGCCCATGACGCAGCGTTCGGCGATGACGTTGTCGGCATCGCTCGCCTTCATGCGGGTGATCGTGACGACGATCGGGTCGGCGGCGTCGAAGCGGCGGGTGACCAAGGCCTGCAACGCGCCCACGATCTCGCAGGCGACGGGCAGCGGGTCGGCGGCGAAGTGCGGCATCGAGGCATGACCGCCGCGCCCGGTGACGACGATCTCCACCGCGTCGGACGCGGCCATCAGCGGCCCTTCGCGGCCCACGAACAGCCCGTGCGGGGCGTTGGGGATGATATGATAGGCAAAGGCTGCATCGGGCACGGGGTCGAGCAAGCCGTCCTCGATCATCATGCGCGCGCCGCCGAAGCCTTCCTCTCCGGGTTGGAACATGAAGACGACGTCGCCGGGCAGGCTCTCGGCCCGCGCGGCCAGCAGGAGGACCGCGCCCGCCAGCATCGCGGTGTGGGTGTCGTGCCCGCAGGCGTGCATCCGGCCCGGCACCCTAGAGGCGAAGTCGAGTCCCGTTTCCTCCGCCATCGGCAGGGCATCCATGTCGCCGCGCAGCAGTACCCGGCGACGCGGGCCATCGATCGAGCCGCCGCCCTTGAGCACCGCGACCTGCCCCGTCGTCTGCGTGCCTTCGCGCCATTCGAGCGGCAGGTCGGCCAGCATCTTGCGCACCCGCGCCATCGTGCGCGGGGTGTGCAGGCCGAGTTCGGGATCGGCATGGATCGCGCGCCGCAGGGCGAGGATGTCGGGGGCGAGCAGTTCCGCCGCGGCGGCCAGATCGTCGTTGCGTGGCGCGAGATCGTTCATCGCGGGCGAAACGCAGGGCGGAAAAAGGGCGACATGCCCCCTAGCATAGACGCCCCGGCCGCCATGTCGAGCGGCCGGGGCGTCCGGATCACATCAGTAAACAGAGATCACGGATAGGTAAGGTTGATCCGCGTGGTCAGCCCCGGCTTCGCCACGTTCAGGCGCACCGAACGGAAGGCGGGAAGACCGGCCAGCGTGCTGGGATTGTTCGAGAAACCATAGGCTTCCGCCGGCATGCCGAGGCCGGTGCGGTTGAGCTTACGGCTGCCGTCGGCATCGTGATAGACGGCGATGGCATAGACCCCGTTCTTGGGCAGCTTGACGCAGCCGCGGAAGGTGCCCGCCTTGGCCGGGAAGCGCACGACATCGAGCGAACCCTTGCTGACCAGAAAGCGGCTGGAATCGTCGGCATAGACGGTCACGGCGATGAGGCCGGATGACGACTTCACGCCTGTCACCTCGACGTTCAGCCACGATCCGCCGCTGAGGTCGCCCTGGCACTGTGCCGGGGCGGCGGCCTGCGCGGGCGCGGCCACGACGGCAAGCGTGCCGAGCGACGCCGCGGCGCCCAGGCCGAGCGCGATGCGCCCCACGGTGCCGGTCAGTCGGTTGCTGGCATTCATAGCGGAAAATCTCCGTTCCAAATTCGTCACGGTCGGCGAACAGGCGCATAGGTGGCGGCGCAAAACCGCGCTTTCAACCCCTGCCTTGGCCCCCGACCACCGGATGGCCGCACCGCCGGACGCGAATGCGGCAAAGCCGGACATGTCCCCGCCGAGTTAGGGGAAAGGCCGTGAATAGCCCCTGAATTCACCCTTCATCCTGCGGTCGGGTAACCGCCGGCGCGTCGTTCAGCCAGCGCGACAGGCTGGCCCCCGCCGCCGCTTCGGCGCGCGATCGCGGGTCGCGGGCCTGCTGCAGGGTGCGCGCCGCACGGCTCTGCAACCATTGCCAGCGGCTTTCCTCCGGCCGCGCGGACAGCCCCTTGCGCAGGCGTGCGCCGACGGTCGCGGCCCAGCCGCTACGCGCCGCCTCGCTGGCGAAGAGGACCTGCTGGCGCTGTTCGAAATCCTGCAGCAGCAGGCTCTCGCTTTCGGCCAGGATCGCGGGAGGCACTGTGTCCTGCCCGATGGCGAGCCCGGTCGGCCCCATCACCTTGTCGACCAATGCCAGCACCAGACGCGCGCCGGGCAGCCAGCCGCCTTCGCCCGCGAGCGCTACGAACCGTGCCGCATCGACCGGACGGCGGCCCAGCATCGCGGCGATATCGACCAGCGCCAGCGGCCCGCAGTCGAACCGGTGGTTGTAGACCGCGTGGAGCACCAGATGACCGAGCATGTGTTCGTTCGACGGGAACATGACCGCGGTGCCTCCCACTTCGGCCACGACCGCATCGGCCAGCATCGCGGCGGTATCGATGCAGGGCAGGCCCGGTTCGGCAATGCGGTGGTGCAGTTCGACGTAGCGTTCGACATCGCGGATCAGCACCGGGTCGAGATGCTTGTCGCCATCGAAAGCGCGGGCGATGGCGGCCTCCCGGTCGGTGGGCAGCTCGGCGCCGGCGCGGGCGAGAGCCTCCACCGCCGCGGGCATGTCGGATGGCGCGACCAGCACGTCGAGGTCGCGCATCGGGCGCAGCGCCGCTTCGGGGTAGTCGAAGAAGGCGAGCCGCGCGCCCTTGAGCGCCAACATCGGCACTCGTGCCTCGGCAAAGGCGGTGGCCAGCCGGACCAGCGCGGCCTGGGCCGTCAGCGCGCCGATCGCGGCATCGCGGTAACTGTCGCGCCACGCGGCGGCGATGGCGGATGGCACGGCAATGCCCTCCAGCCCAGCGCGCGTGCGGTGATGCAGCCAGGGGCGCAGCCGGTGCTGCACCGCCATTTCGTCGATGGCCCGCCAGGCGGCTTCGTCTGGCGACAGCGCAGGCATTGGGAGCGCCGGGCCGGTCAGTGCCAGCAGCACCGCCTTGCGCTCTGATAATGTCAGGGTCACGCGCGCACCCCCTGTCGATCCGGCCCATGTCGATCCGGTCGGCGATCCTCGACCCGTTCGATCCGCCCCTCGCGGACATGAACGACGCGGTCGGCCAGATCGGTCAGCAGGCCCCGATGGGCGACGATCAGGATCGTGCGCGTCCCTTCCATCGCCGCGATGGCCTCCACGATGGCCGCCTCGCTATCGGCATCGAGGGCGCTCGTCGCCTCGTCGAGGATGAGCAGCGCCGGATCGCGCAACAGCGCGCGGGCGAGCGCTATGCGCTGCCGTTCGCCGCCCGAAAGCCGGCACCCGGCATCGCCGACCGTGGTGGCGAGACCCTCGGGCAGCGCGAAAACGAACTGCGCCGCCGCATCGCGCAGCGCCTGTTCGATGCGCGCCTCCGACGCATCGGGTTCGGCCCAGAGCAGGTTGTCGCGGATCGAGGCCGGGAACAGCACCGGTTCCTGATGCACATAGGCGACCGCGTGCCGCCATCCCACGGTTCCTTCCGCATCGAGCGGGGTGCCATCGATGCACAGGGTGCCCGCATCGGGCGCAATCAGCCCGCCGAACAGGTCGGCTAGCGTGGATTTCCCCGCACCCGACGGGCCGACCAGCGCGGTCGTCGTCGCCGCCGGCAGGGTCAGCGAGACACGCTCGACCGCTGGCCGGTCGCGCCCGTGATCCAGCGTCACGCCTTCGAGCGCGATGACGGCGCGCGGGCGCGGCGGGACAGTCGGAGGTCGAACCGGCTCGGCATCGCCCCGCACGGCAGCCAGCAACGCCTCCGCCTCTGAAAGGGCGGGGGCGGCGTGGGCCCATTGCTGGACCGAAAGCTGCAACTGTTCGAGCAGCGGCACCGACCGGCCGAAAAGGACGATCAGCGGCAGCAGCACCGTCGTTGGCACGTCGCGCATCGCGGCGAGCGCGATCACCGCGGCCAGCAGCAGCGCGGCACCGGCCTGCAGCAGCACCCGGCTGCGGCTCGAGGCATCTTCGAAACGCAGCTGCGCGGCGCGAAGGTCGGCCATGCCGCCGTCCATCCGCGCTATCGTCGCGTCCTCGCGTCCGTGGCTCTTGATCAGGCGCAGCGCGCGCAGCGCATCGTCGAGCGTGCCCTGCACGTCGCGGTAGCGTTCGCCCAGGATCTCGCCGAGCCGGTGCGCGCGGCGCCTGAGGGGGACGAAACCGGCGATCACCGCCAGCCCGCCGATCACCGCCGCCGCCGCCAGTTCGGGGGCGAGCCACAGCGCGACCAGCCAGATCAGGGCAAGGGTGACGGCGCGCGACACCATGGCGAGCAGGTAGAGGAAGCCATAGCCCAGGCGGTCGACGCTCTGCAGGATCAGGCTGGCCTGGTCCGACCGGCGCAAGTTCGTCAGCGTTCGCAGGTTGGCCCGGATCAGCGCGGCGAAAATCTCCGAACGCCAGCGGTCGATCAGCGCGAGCTGGGTGCGCCGTTCGATCAGGGTGAGCGCGTATTGCAACACCGCGCGCCCGGCGACGAGCGTGACGAAGAATGCGAGCATGACCGGTAGCGTGAGAAAGTCGGCGAACGGTGCCGCCCACGTCGGCAACTGCGCGCCGCCCTTGCCCAGCAGGCCCAGCATCGGCACCAGCGCTAGAATCCCCGCGCCCTCTGTCAGCGCCAGTGCCAGCATCAGGCCGAGCAGCAACGCCAGCCGCGCGGGCGGCACGCTGCGCAGCAAGGTTAAGGCTGGGGAGTGCACGGCCATCGCCTCACGCCTTAGCCGCACGGGCGCGGCGCGTCACGCGCATCGCGGCGGGCCAGCGGACGATAGATCAGTTGCGACCGTCGACATGACGGGCGAACCGCGCCGCGACGATGGCGGCGGCGGCGGGCATGAAGATCTCGAGCTTCGCCCGGTACGAGGGCGTGTCCGGCCAGCGGTCCAGCAGGTCGATGGCGCGGTCGACGTCGATGACCTCGCTCATCACCGGATCGTCGGCAATCCGTTCCAGCTCCTCGCGCATGACCGGCAGCAGCGGGGTCTGCCGCCGGTGCCAGTCGACCCCGTGGCGACCGTAATCCCGGTTTAACCGCTGCTGTTCGGGCAGGCGGCCCCGCGCCATGCGGCGTGCCAGCCAGCGCTGCTCGCCGCCGCGCACGAACTGGTCGGTCGGGATTGTCAGGCAGAATTCGATCAGTGGGCGATATTGCGGGATGGTCCGCATCCGAAAACCGTAGAGTTCCTCGATCGCAGTGACGACTTCGGTGCCGGCGGATGTCCAGGCCCAGGTGCTCGTGATGAATTCGCGGCGGGTTCGATGCCATTCGCGTTCGCCATAGTGGAGGCGCGACCGTGCATCGAGGTCGAGGCGCTCGCGCATCTCGCGCCGAACCAGCGGGCGCTGGACCTCGCCGTGCAGCAGCGTGCGGACCGCGCCGCGCAACACGGCGGGCAGGTTGGGCAGGATCGATCGTGCCGCCAGCTTGCGCCACAGCGGCCTGTCGTCGCCCGGTGCGTGACGCAGCATCGCCAGCAGTTCGCCGAACCGGCCCTGTCTCAGGAACTCGACATAGGCCCAGCGCCCGTCGTTGCTGAAGGTCTGGTTGCCGAAATCGGCGGTGAAGACCCAGTCGCAGCCCGCATCGCTCGCCGCCTGCCATGTCCCGTGGAATTCGGTGAGGGCAAAGCCGGGGTAGGCGGCATCGGAGAGCCGGAACGTGTCGTCGAGCAGCGAACCGAAGGCCACGCCTCGGCCATCGACAAATTGCGGATCGAGCGCGGGGTGCATCGCCGCGAACGCCTCTACCGCTGGACGGTCGGAGTGGAACTGGCCGGGCAGGACCGGCTCGTTCTCGCCCGGCAGCGGCTCGAAAGTAAAGCTCTTCAGCTTTTGCCCCGGCGGCAGCTGGTGCAGGAGTTCCGCCGCCACCAAAGGCGAATCGAGGCCGCCGGACAGCAGGATGCCCGGCTTGGTTGCGGGCCGCAGCGCCGACGTCACGGCATCGGCCAGCAAGGCCTGCGCCGCCTCGACATAATCGTCGTCATGCTTCAGGCGGGTGGGCGACAGTGCGTGGGGATCGTACCACCGCTCGACCGCGACGCGTCCCTCGCGGATCGTGACCACGCTGCCCTGCTCGACTTGCGACAGGCCCTCGTACCATGTCGCCGCGCCCCAGGTTTCGGCAAGCCCGTAGAGCATTTCCGCGTAGCGCGCCGCATCGACCGTGCGGGGCAGGCCCAGTTCGAAAATCGCGCGCGGGATCGACGCGGCGACGGCACAGCCCTCGGCCACTGTGTAGAACAACCCGTGCTGCGACCACGGTGCGCGGGACAGGCGAAGGCTGCCGTCGGGCAGAAGGGCGATCGCGGCGTAGTCGCCGATCAGCTCCCGCTCCGCCGCAAGGCCCCATTCGGCGCTGGCATGAGCGTGGATCGTCGCGGCGTCGCTACCTGATGGAAGGCCGAGCCGACGCGCCAATTCGGCCGCATTGTCCAGCCAGCCATGGAAGAGGGTAAGGGCACCGTCACGACTCTTGGCAATGGTGCCGCCGCCCAGCCGAGGCGTGTCGCGCCAAACTGCCACGCCGCGCCCGAGAGTTTCGCGCTCGACTGTCCCACCTCGATCCGCAGCCGAACCAAACGACAATCGCGACAGGTCGAACCGGGGATTGTCTCCCCAGGCTGTCCCTGCCGCGATCATGATTCAATCAGCTAAGGTCGGTCCGTTCGGACCCGGCGATCAGCTCTTGCCGTTGCCCGCGCCTTGAGCGTTACCCTTGCTCTGGTCGGCACCGGCGCCCTGGCCAGCGACATCGCGGAGCGTGCCGATGGCCTTGAGCTGCGGCTTGTTCCAGCGGATCTCGGTCTTCTGCATGAGTGTCTATCCCGTTCGAAAGGTCATGCAGCAAAAGTTGCCAGACCGTTTACCAGATGCGTTTACAATGCGGGGTTTAGCGATCGGTTCCCGTTTTGCAATTGCGAAGTCAAAATTTTTTCATAAATTGCAACAAACTGGCATGGCGACCGCCACTGTCGCCGATCACGATGATCCCATCGTACGAAAGCCACGCGTGTAGCGCGTCGGCCGTTCCGGTCTTCGCCGACGGCAGGAATCCGACGATCACGGTCGATCCCATGCTCCTGCGCGCCAGCATCCATTGCAGCGCAACCGCTTGCGGCAGGCACAGCGTCGCGGGCAGACGCCAGCTCGCACGGCGTACGGCGGCAGCGCACTCGCGCACCGGCTGGGGCAGAAGCGCACCCGACGTCTCCATGCTTTCGGGCCGCCTGTGCGCCGGTCCCGATTCGCCGAGCAGCCGGCTCCAGCGGGACAGCGGGACGAAGCGGATGAGCAGGCGCGCGGCGATGACGAAGGCCATTGCCTCCAGCGTGCGCAGCCGGACCCGGGTCACGTGTCCACCCGTGCCGCGCCGACCACAAGGTTCACGCGGTCGGCCCGCTCTGCGCCTCGATCAGGCCCGCCTGCACGAGGTCGGCAAGGAATTCGCCGCTGTCGCTGGCAACCGTTGCCGCATCGGTGCCGTATTGGTCGGCCACATCGACGACGATGGCGGCCAGGTCCCGTTGTCCGTCGATCGCGCGCCAGATCGCCAACGCGCTCTCCTCCAGCGCGAAGAAATGGCCGGTCGCCATGTTCATCAGCACCAGCTCGCCGTCGACCTCGGTCTCGACAAAACGGCCTTCGCATTTCCGGTAGATCGTCATGACGGGAACTCCTGGGCCAGCCGGTCGGCCAGCAGGTCGATGGATTGGGCGTAGCGTGCCGGGTCCGCGGGCCGGGTGAAGCGGTAGACCGCTACCCGGTTGGCAAGGGCAGCCAGCGCGCCGAGCCGCCCGGCGCGGTCGTGCCCCTGCGCCTGCGCATGTTGCACGGTGGAATAGTGGTCGTCGTCCAGCGCCGCGATCCTGGCCGCGCCGCGCACCGGCTCGAAGGCCGGCACCTCGCCAATGGACAGCACCACCACCGCGGCCAGCGGCAGGGGCGCGTCGATATCGCTGCCGCTCTCGGTGGCGAAGAACTTGCGATAGTCCTCTGCCACCAGCTGCGTGCCGGTCAGCCCGGTCAGTTCCAGCGCGTCGGGCCACAGCTTCAGCCGCTTGTGCCCGGGCAGGCACATCGGCAGCGGGCCGGACATGTCGATGACCAGAGTATCATCGGCCACGATGCGCAGGCCGCGTTGTCGCAGCGCCGCCGCCGTGGTCGACTTTCCCGCACCCGATGGCCCGGCAAACCCGATCGCGCGCCCGGCGATCTCCACCGCAGAGGCGTGGAGCGGGGTAAAACCGTTCAGGGAGGCGATGGCGCTGTGCACCGAACCGGCGAGGAACAGCTCCATCGTCCCTTCCGCCGCCCGATCATCGAGCTGGACGGTGACGCCCTCGCCCTTGCGGTAGAGGATGGCGACGCCGCTATCGCGCAGCAGGAACGCGTCGCGGCCCAGTCGGTTCGTGCCGATCGCGACCGGCAGCCCGTCGAGCGAGTCCGGCACGCATCCGCGGCGCACGACGGTCTCGCGCTGCATCAGCTCTTCGGGCGAAAGATCGCTGATGGAATCGACCATGGCGTTTGCGGGGGAACTCTCTGGGATCGGGCGTGAGATGCCCGGGGCCGTTGCAACTGGTCGCAAATTAACCACGTATCGTCGTGCAAACAATAGGATACGATAGGGCTGTGCCACTTCGGTGCAGGCCGATTATCAAAGGCGGCAATCCGCCCCGACGGCGCGTTGAGCGATGTGCAAAAGCGCGCTGCTACGCCTTGTCGCTGCGGGCGCGGGTGGAGTAGGGCGGTCCGATGCCACAGCCCCTGATCTCACCGTCCGTCCTCTCCGCCGATTTCGCGCGCCTTGGCGAAGAAGTCGCCGCCATCGACGCCGCCGGTGCGGACTGGATCCATGTCGATGTCATGGACGGCCATTTCGTGCCCAACATCACCATCGGCCCCGCCGTGGTGAAGGCGCTGCGCCCGCACACGCAGAAGGTGTTCGACGTCCACCTGATGATCAGCCCGGTCGACCTCTACCTCGAGGATTTCGCCAAGGCGGGGGCGGACATCATCACCGTCCACCCCGAAGCCGGCCCGCATGTCCACCGCACGGTACAGGCAATCAAGGGGCTGGGTTGCAAGGCGGGCATATCGCTCAACCCGGCAACTCCGGCCAAGATGCTCGACTACCTGATCGACGACATCGACCTGGTCCTGGTGATGAGCGTCAATCCCGGCTTCGGCGGGCAGAGCTTCATTTCCTCGCAGCTTCGCAAGATCGAGGCGGTAAGGAAGATGATCGACAAGTCGGGCCGCGCCATTCACCTCGAGGTGGACGGCGGCGTCAACGCGGAAACCGCGAAGCTGTGCGTCGATGCGGGGGCCGACGTCTTGGTCGCCGGGTCCGCCACCTTCAAGGGCGGACCGTCGATGTACGCGGCCAACATCGCCGCGCTGAAGGCCGCCGGGGGCTGACGGCGCGATGGGTGCCGAGCCGACCGAACTCGCCCCCGCAGCCGAAAGGCGATCCCCTTGACCGATACGCGCGACGATGGCGGGCTGATCGAAACAGCCTCCCTCCCGACCGAGGGGCTGGACGACGGCCCGGCTCTCTCCGAACTCTCGCCGCCCCGGCTGGGCCTTGTCGATGGGGCAATGCGCTTCCTCTATGCGCGCGGGGTTCCGGCGCGCAATCTGGTGCGCCCGTTCCACAAGCCGTCGCGCCTGCGCCTGCTTGCCACGGTGGACGAACCGCTGCCCGGCGAACGCTCGGCGGGCATGGCCCTGCGGGCCGGGCATTTCCTGATCGCGGGCAAGCGGCTCAGCGCCGACAGCGCCGACTATTCGAGCAGCAGCCTCGCCCCGCCCATCGCGCGGGCGATCCACGGCTTCACCTGGCTCGCGGATCTGGAAGCGGCGGGCACCCGCGACAAGGCCGCACCGGTGGCGGAAGACGTGCTGCGCCGCTGGCTGCTCGCCAATGGCGAAGTAGGCGAGGGACCGGCATGGACGGTCGGCCATGTGGGCCTGCGCCTCCACAACTGGCTGATCCACGCGCCGCTGATCCTGTCGGGACAGGACCGGGCCTTTCGCGCCAGCGTATTGAAGCACATCGCCAGGACCGCGCTCTGGCTCGACCGGCAGGCCCCGCGCGCGACCAGCCCGCGCGACGCCCTGCCCGCCTGGGCGGCAGTGACGGCAGCCGGCCTGCTGCTGCCCGACGGCAAGCCCCGCCGTCTCTATGGCGAAGCCGGGTTGATCGCCGCGCTGGGCGAGGCGGTGGGCGAGGATGGCGGCATGCTCTCGCGATCGCCGATCGACCAGGCCGATACCATCGCGCTGCTGCTGCGGCTGGCATCGTGCTACCGCGCCTGCCGCCGCGAGCCGCCGCCGCAGATCCAGGTCATGCTTTCGCTGCTGAGCCCGGCGCTGCTGTCGCTGACCCACGCGGACGGGTCGCTGGGCAGCTGGCAGGGCAGCGTGCCGATCACCGCGCACCGCGTGTCGATGCTGACCCAGATGGCCGATCCGCGCGCCCGGCCGCTGCAATCGGCGCAGCACTGGGGCTACCATCGCCTGTCGGCGCGGCAGTCGGTAGTGCAGCTGGATGCCGCCCCGCCGCCGGGTGCGCGCGAGGCGAAGGGAGCCTGCGCCTCCACCTTGGCGTTCGAATTCAGCCACCGCGACCAGCGCATCGTCGTCAATTGCGGCGGCGCGGCGCTGGCCGGGGCGGCGGTCCCGCGCAAGATCGAGGACGGCCTGCGCTCCACCGCCGCGCATTCGACGCTGACCGTCGGCGAGGCCGATTCGACCCCGGTCGAACCGCAGGGCAAGCTGGGGGCAGGCGTGCGCGCGGTCACTGTCGATCGCGGGCACGAGGATGGGCGTACCACGCTCACCGCTTCGCACGATGGCTATGTCGCCCGGCACGGGCTTTATCACGAACGCTTGCTCGGCCTGTCGCCCGACGGGCTGACGCTGGTGGGCGAGGATCGGCTGACCCCGCGCGGGCGCAAGGCGAAGCGCGGCGAGCATGACTACGTGATCCACTTCCACCTGGGGCAGGGGATCGAGATCGGCCACGAGATCGCGGGCGATTCCGGGCGCGGCTGGGCGCTGGCGATGGCCGACGGCACGTACTGGCAGTTCCGCACCGATGCGCCGGGGCTGGCGGTGGAGGATTCGCTGTGGGTCGATGCCGGTTGCCAGCCGCGGCAGGTCCGCCAACTGGTGCTGACCGGCAGCGTGGGGCGCGAAGGCGGGACCATCGGATGGTCGTTCCGCCGCATCGGTTGAAGGCGCTACTCCAGAGGCTTACGCTGCATCGCAGCAGAATGGGCATTCGGACGGTTGCAGCGCGCGAGCCTTGGTCCTAGAGGCGCAGCGGATTCCCCGTTTCCGCCCGCGAAAGGCCGCCTGCCATGGAAGAACCGATCATCGTCCGCCGCGCCCTCCTGTCGGTGTCCGACAAGACCGGGCTGGTCGAGCTGGGCCAGGCGCTGGCGGCGCGGCATGTCGAACTGGTGTCGACCGGCGGCACGGCGAAGGCGCTGCGCGAGGCGGGGCTGGACGTGAAGGACGTGTCCGACATCACCGGCTTCCCGGAAATGATGGATGGCCGCGTGAAGACGCTACACCCGATGGTTCACGGCGGGCTGCTGGCGGTGCGGGACAATCCCGAACACGCGGCCGCCATGGCGGAGCACGAAATCGGCGCGATCGACCTTGTCGTCGTCAATCTCTACCCCTTCGTGAAGACCGTCGCCTCGGGCGCGGACCGCGACACCATCATCGAGAACATCGATATCGGCGGCCCGTCGATGGTGCGTTCGGCGGCCAAGAACCACGAATACGTGACGCTGCTGACCGATCCGGCCGATTACGGCGCGCTGATCGTCGAACTGGACGCGGGCGTCGGTGCGACCGGCTATGCCTTCCGCAAGATGCTCGCGGCCAAGGCCTTTGCCGCGACCGCCGCCTATGACGCGGCGATCAGCCAGTGGTTCGCCTATGCCGACCAGCAGCAGAAGTACCCGCCGCGCCGGGCGATGGCATCGAAGCTGGTGTCGACCCTGCGTTATGGTGAGAACCCGCATCAGGACGCGGCGCTCTACGTGCCCGAAGGCCCGCACGTATCGGGCCTGCCGCAGGCGGTGCAGGTGCAGGGCAAGGAACTGTCCTACAACAACTACAACGACGCCAACGCCGCGCTGGAACTATGCGCCGAATTCCGTGACGGCCCGCCGACGGTGGTGATCGTCAAGCACGCCAACCCCTGCGGCGTCGCCACCGCCGACACGCTGGCGGAGGCATGGGACAAGGCGCTGGCCTGCGATTCGGTCTCGGCCTTTGGCGGCATCGTCTGCGTGAACCGCCCGCTCGACGCGGCGACGGCAGAGGCGATCACCCAGATCTTCACCGAAGTCGTCGTGGCCCCTGCCGCGAGCGACGAGGCCAAGGCGATCTTTGCCAGGAAGAAGAACCTGCGCCTGCTGCTGCTGGCCGACGGGTTCCCCGATCCGCGCCGCCGCGGCGTCAACCAGGTCGTCATCGCGGGCGGGTTGCTGGTGCAGGACCGCGACGCCGATGCCGTGGGCGCGGCCGACCTCAAGGTGGTGACCAAACGCGAGCCGACCGAGCAGGAACTGAAGGACTGCCTCTTCGCGTGGACCGTGGCGCGCCACGTCAAGTCCAACGCCATCGTCTATGCCAAGGACGGGCAGACCGCCGGCATCGGCGCGGGCCAGATGAACCGCCGAGATTCGGCGCGCATCGCCGCCGCCAAGGCGAAGGAAGCCGCCGAAACCTACGGCTGGGCACAGGCCAAGACGGTGGGCAGCGCGGTCGCGTCGGACGCGTTCTTCCCCTTCGCCGACGGCCTGCTTTCGGCGGCCGAAGCGGGTGCGACCGCGGTGATCCAGCCCGGCGGTTCGATCCGCGATGACGAGGTGATCGCCGCCGCCGACGAGCGCGGTATCGCGATGGTCTTCACCGGAATGCGCCACTTCCGCCACTGATGCCGACACGGCGGCGTGGAAGCGCCGCCGTTCAGGTTCCTGAACGGTATCGTGACGTAGGGTTAACGCTGTCTTCAGCGTAAGGCCGTAGAACCGTGAGGAACCACAAAATGCAGCACCCGCTTCTCACGGAAGGCCATGCCCATGCCGCTCATCGATTCGACCCTCGTTCGCCAGTTCGCGATTGGTTTCGTCATGGGCGCGGCAGGGCTTTTCGCATTCGCGGGCTTCCCGCTGGAGACGCAGGCACTCGCCTCGGTTCTCGGCTGAGCCGGCTTCTTTCCACCGCCGTCGTCTCGGCGCTCCTCGCCGCGTGCCAGCAACCGGCGCAGGCCGAAGAAGCCGTCCGCACGCCCGCCGCCAAGTTGCAATCCAGTGAAACCGGCCTGAAGACCGCGATCTTCGCGGGTGGCTGTTTCTGGGGCGCGGAGGGCGTGTTCAGCCACGTCAACGGGGTGAAGAGCGCGGTGTCCGGCTATCACGGCGGCAGCCGCGCCGATGCGACCTACAGCCGCGTTACCGACGGCGACACCGGCCATGCCGAGGCCGTGAAGGTCACGTATGACCCGGCCGTGGTGCGCTATGACGAGTTGCTGCGCATCTTCTTCGCCGTCGTCGCCGATCCGACAACGCTCAACTATCAAGGGCCCGATCGCGGCACCCAGTATCGCACGGCCATCGTGCCGACCGATGCCGGGCAGGCGAAAGTCGCGCGCGCCTATGTCGCGCAGCTTTCCGCAGCCCGGTTATGGTCGAAGCCGATCGTGACGAAGTTGGAGCCGCTCAAGACCTTCTACGCGGCGGAAGACTATCACCAGGACTATATGCTGAAGAACCCGGACAACCCCTACATCCGCCGCTGGGACGCGCCGAAAGTGCGTGCCCTGAAGGCGATGTTCCCGGATGACTACCGCGCGTCCTACCGCAAGGGATAGGTCGCCGGGGCTGACAGGTCGGCCCATGGCTCCTATATCGGCCCCATGGCGGGAGAGGCGCATACCCATTCGCATGACGAGCACAGCGGCGCGGCGCTGGTCCACGCGGCGCGAACGGCGCTGACCGGCGCGGGCGAGCAGTGGACCGACATGCGCGCCGACGTGTTCGACGCATTGGCCGACCAGACCGCGCCGGCATCCGCCTACGACATTGCCGACGCGCTATCGGCGCGGCGCGGCAAGCGGGTCGCGCCCAACAGCGTCTATCGCATCCTCGACCTCTTCGTGCGGACGAACCTCGCCAACCGGATCGAAAGCGCGAACGCTTATCTCGCCAACCGGCACCCGGGCTGCCGCCACGACTGCATCTTCCTCATCTGCGACAAGTGCGGGCGGGCCGAACACATCGATGACGACCGCCTGACCGAAGGATTGCGCGATGCGGCAGGTTCGGCGGGGTTCGCGGATCTGAAGACGGTGGTCGAACTGCGCGGCACCTGCGGCGATTGCCGCGCGCCGGTCAGCCGATAACCCGGTAGATCCGCGCACCGGGCGCATCGCTGCCGACCGGTTCGAGCCATTCGGGCGTCTGACCCTTCAGCAGCGAATCGACCAGCCCGCCCTGACCCGCTTCGCGATAGACGTCGATTTCCGGGAAGCCGGCGCAGATCACGACATATTGCACGTTGCGGCGCGCGATGATCGCGTGGGCCTGGTCCGCCGGGGCGATATAGGCGCGCATGTTGTCGCTGATCGCCGGGCCCGCCCGGTGGTGCGCGGTTGCCATCACCCGGTGCGGCGTGTCGAGCAGCAGGCGCGGGCCAAGGTCGATCGGGGCGAGCAGGTTGACCGGCGCGGGGCCGATCCGGGCCAGCGCGGCACCGATGTCGCATTCGGGCAGCGGTGCCTGCGCCTGCTGGGTCGGCGCGGCGCGGCTGGGCGTCGCCAGCATCAGCAATGACAGCGGCAGCGTGGGCAGCAGCGCGGCGACGATGCCCAGCGCCGCCACCGCCTGCTTGCGCGGCTGGTGCAGGTTGCGGATCGAGCGGAGCCAGCGGCGCAGCTGCCAGCCCAGCGGCACGGCGGCCAGCGCGGCGGCAAAGGCGGCGGCGCGGCTGACCGTGCAGGCGAGCGCCAAGGCGGCGATCAGCAGCACCGCATATTCCAGGTGCCAGCGATGCACCCAGTTGCCGGTGCGCGCGGCAAGGCCCAGCGAGACGAAGATCGCGACCAGCGGCGGCAGCACGATCTGGAGCGCGAGCGAGGGGGTCTGGGCCAAGATCGGGCGGCTTTCGCGGACATTGGCCAGCCACATCTCCCGCGCCATCGGATCGAGATCGGCGAAGGCCCCCTTCGTGCATTGCGGCGCGATCTGCAGCGCGACGACGAGCGCAGCCAGCCCGACCGTCCCAAGCACCAGCACGATGAAGGTGCGCGGCCGCTGCGAGCTATGGGCAAGCCCCGTCGCGCCCAACGCCACCACGCCCATCGCGGCCAGCTGCATCGGCGACATTGCGTCGCAGAAGCTCTGCAACGCGAAACCGCGGGTGGCGAGGTAGACGAGGGCGGAAGACGCGAAGATCGACTGCAGCATCGCCACCAGCAAGGCCCGTTCGTCCCAGCAGCGCAGCCAGCGGGCGAAGGCGATGGCCATGATGACCGCGACCATCGGCAGCGCCTCCATCGAGATCGCCAGCCAGACCGCCATGGCGAGGCCCGCGAGCCAGCCCGAACGGCGCGGATCGCGGCCCATCAGGGCGCTCACCGCGACGAGCCCGCAGACTACCTGCCAACCGTGATGGTCGATCCGCATCGGGCGCAGCTGGTGCAGCAGCGGCATCGCCATCGCCGCAACGAGGCAGGACATGCCGGTCGATTCCTCGTCGAAGAGACGGAAGCTCATGCGGCCGATCAGCAGCAGCACGGCATAGAGCGTGACGAGCGGGACCACGACCGCCGAGACATGCTCTGCCGCGCCGAGCCCGATCAGCGGGGTGAAGGCCAGCGTCACGATCGCCAGCGGAATGTCGACCAGCCGGGTCCAGTGCATCGGCGTGCCGTCGGGCGGCGCGATGCGGTACTGGGTCACGTCGAACCACGATTGCCCGTGCAGGAAATCGCGGACCTGCAGCAGGCGCAGGATATCGTCACCGTCGACGAATTCGAAATTCACGATCTGGCGGATGCCGGTGACCGTCAGCATCAGCGCGACGATCGCCCACACCATCGTGACACGCTTCAGCAGCTCGAAATCGATGATCGAGCGGCGGCGTTCCCCGATGGTGGTGGTCCCCTCCATATCGGCGGCCTAGGTCTGCGCCGGTCCGTTGAGGGGGGCGTCGACGCGCTCGGCAAAGACCACGCGCGAGCGCAGGACGAAGGTGGCGACGAAGCTGAGGCCGATGGCGCCGAGCTTGGCAAGGCGCGGATCGAGACCCATCGCGGTGGCGGCGGCGACCACCGCCCCGGTGATGGCGAGGCCGACCAGCGCGGAGGCGACGAAAAGACCCTGCTGCGCGGTGCGCTGGCGTCCGGTCTCGGCGACGCGACCGGTGAACACGAAGCGGCTCGATGCGAACCAGTGCGCGAAGATGCCGAGGGCATAGCCCGCAGCGGCGGCCAGCGGCGCGGCCAGCCCCAGCGCCATCAGTGCGAAGAAGGTGGCGACGTCGACCCCCAGCGCCGCGACGCTGGCGAAGCCGTAGGCGACGAACCGGCGCAGGGAAGCGGCGTCGATCATGCGGCGTCCTTGTGCTCGGCCGCGACCGGCACCGGCACATGGCGCATCGACGAGAGCGCGGCCGCCCGATCCTCGGCGCTGTAGCGGGGCAGTTCGACTTCGGCCCCCTCGTTGCCGGCCTCGTGATATTCCGCGTCCTCATTCACGCACCAGGTGTCGTAGATCCGCTCGCCGGCGAGGATGTTCTCCACCGTCAGCATTGCGGTCATCATCGCGTGATCCTGGTTGTTGTAGCGGTGCATGCCGTTGCGGCCGACGAGGTGCAGCGTGGGGTGCTTCTCCTCCAGCTCGCGCCGCATCGCGGCGACGCGCTGGGCGTAGTCCTCGTCATAAACCGGATAGGCCTTTTCCTGCCGCACGACCGCGCCGCCGATGACATCGGCCGGATCGCAGAGGCCGAGGATCGCCATTTCCTTCTTCGCCAGTTCGACGAGATCGTCGTCGGACGAGGCCCAGAGCCCGTCGCCTTCGAAGCAGAAGTATTCGAGGCCGACGCAGGCGACGTTCTGGTCGGGCACCATTTCGGGCGACCACGAGCGGAAATTCTGGATGCGACCGACCTGTACCTTGCTGTCGTGGATGTAGATCCAGTTGTCGGGGAACAGGTCCTTCGACTTCACCTTCAGCGCGACGGTAAGAAAGTCGCGGTACTTCAGTTCGCCCGCGTCGAGGACCGAGGCGGGGACCGGCGCAAGGCGCGCGGCCAGTTCGCGCATCGGCGCGCTGGAAATTGCGTGGCGGGCGCGGATCACGCGTTCGCCTTCACCGGCGACCGTGGCGTGGAGACGCCAGCCGCCCTTGGTATCGGCGGCGAGGCGGCGCAGCGCATGCCCCATCAGCACCTGGTTGCCACCGGCGCGGATCCTGTCGCGCGCGGCTTCCCACATCATGCCGGGGCCAAGGCGCGGGTAGCGAAACTCCTCCAGCAGGGTCTTGGTCGCCATGCCGTCGTTGGGCCGCTTGTTGAGGCCAAGCGAACGCTTCAGCCCGTCGGTCACCGCGCCCCAGAGCGAGAGGCCCTTGATGCGCTGGGCCGCCCAGTCGGCGCTCATCTCGTCGCAGGGCATGCCCCAGACCTTTTCGGTGTAGGTCTTGAAGAAGATCGAGAACAGCTTCTCGCCGAACTGGTTTACGGTCCAGTCCTCGAAGCTTTTCACCTCCTTGCGCGGGAAGGCCTTGGCCTTGGCGAAGCTCGCCATGCAAACCGTCGAACGCCAGAGGCCGAGGTTGCGCAGCGCCTCGAACGCGCGGAGGGGGTAGGAGTAGAACTTGCCCTCGTAATAGATGCGGCTCATCCGCGGGCGGCTGATGAAGTCGTCGGGCAGGATCTCGTTCCAGAGATCGACGACCGCCTTCGACTTGGAAAAGAAGCGGTGGCCGCCGATGTCGAAGCGGTAGCCTTCATGCTCCACCGTGCGGCTGATGCCGCCGACGTAGCGTTCGTCCTTCTCGATTATGGCGACCGATTTGCCCGCCTTGGTCAGCAGGTAGCCCGCGGTCAACCCCGCCGGACCCGCGCCGATGATGACGACATCGACGTCGAGTTCCTGAACCTGCCCGTTCGTGGTGTTGGCGTTCTGCACGTGGCCCCCTGTGGAAACTTGCGAGGACCAGTCCTGCGGCCCTAGGCATTTCCTGCAGGAAAATGGCTAAGAGGACGTTAACGCGCAGCCTGCGGCATATGCGATTTCAGGCCGCCATGCCCGCCGCGCCACCGGCCATGTCCCGCCCTCCGACTTGCGCGTTGCGCCACGCCTGCGACAGCGCCTGCAGGTTCGCGGCCAGCGTGGCGATTTCCTCGAAACGGAAGGTTTCGACAAAGGCGAGGCCGTAAAGCGGATGGGTGCGCCAGCGCACCTTGGCATAGACCTCGCCCAGTGCCGGGATCTCGACCCGTACTGGCTGGTCCATCGAGAACAGGTGCTCGCATTCGATCTGCGCGCCTTCGTGCGACAGGTCGCGGATGACGACGTCGATGGACCGGCCCAGCGATTTCACCCGCGCCGGCAGTTCGACGGCGATGCGGATCGCGCGTTTGCGGAACGGTCCGCGCTCGCCGATCAGCGACATGAGATCGTTCTGTTCGGGAAAGGCGAGCCCCGCCTGACCGTCGCGGCACCAGATCAGCGACACCTCGAACCGGTCGCCGTCGCCGAATTCGAGGAAGAAGGCCTCGTCCACCGGCGGCGGCGGCGATCCGTAGAGCTTCACGCGCAGGGCATTGCCCGAAATGTCGCGCAGGACGCAGGGGTACTCCCCGTCGTGGAAGACCAGCTTGGCGGTGCGGATGATCGGCATGCGATCTTGCTGGCGGCCATTGAATCCCAGGCCGACCGCCCCCGGATCGGCGGGGGAGGCGGGATCAAACGATGTCCGGCTCAGATCGTTCACTCGGCGCTTCCTCGTGCGCCGGATCTACCCCATGTTCCCGGAGCCGACGCTGCTGCCTGGGAATCTAGCGCCGAAAGTGCGAGGAAACCGTTAAGATTCACCGGGGTGACGCGACGGGAAAGCCCCTAGACTTGATCCGATTCGGAGGGGCGCGGCGCGGTTGCGGCCGCAGCGATCGGGGCGGCACGGGGCCGCCAGGCGAGCCTGGTGCGGACGGCGGGACTCGAACCCGCACGAGCAAGGCTCAAGGGATTTTAAGTCCCCGGCGTCTACCATTCCGCCACGTCCGCGCTGCCGAAGCCCTAGGGCGCGCGCGCGTCATGCGCAATCGCCTGCCGGCGCGGCGCAGGGGATAGGATGACGACAAGGGGAACCCGCCGCCGCAAATCGACGCAGGGACCATGCGGCCTGTCCGCAGAACCGGGCGCGGCGGGCAAGGCGAGACTCGCCCCGGTGTATCAGTCGGCGTTGAGCCGGTCGCGCATGTCCTTGCCGGCCTTGAAATAAGGCACGCGCTTGCCCGGAACGTCGACAGTGGTGCCGGTGCGCGGATTGCGCCCGGTGCGCGCCGCACGCTCACGAGTGGAAAATGCACCGAAACCGCGCAGTTCGACGCGGCCGCCACTGGCCAGCCTTTCGGCAATCGCATCGAAGAAACAGGTCACCACGGCTTCGACCTCGTCGGGGCGAAGTTCCGGATTTTCCTCTGCCAGCGCCTGAATCAGTTCTGATCTTATCATGCCTACCCTGCCTGTCGTAAGGTAGCGACCCCCATCGACAGTCGCCATCGGTCGCACGATGACGTCTGGCAGCCTGCCTCCAAAAACCCCCGGGATCAGGCTGCGTTCGAGTAACGGCCAGCCCGGTAATTCTGCTGAGAATCCCGCGCGGTACCGTCACCCGAGACTTTGCCAGCACCGCGCCGGATGCGCAACTTATATCGACAAATGTTATAATTCGGCACGGATGCCGCAGGTGTCGCGGTTTCGCGCGTCGCGTACCGCCGGCATCAGGTCGGCAAGGTCGAGGTCGAGCAGCGCGATCCGTGCGGCGACGGCGGGCCACTCCTCGGCCATGAACTGCTGCCGTTCCGCCGACAGCAGGCGTGCGCGGGCCCCCGGCATGACGGCGATGCCGATGCCGCGCCGCACTTCGAGAAGGCCGTCGTCCTGGAACTGCTGATACGCCTTGGCCACGGTCAGCGGATTGGCACCCTGTTCGGCGGCGAAGGCGCGGACGGAGGGAAGCAACGCCCCTTCGCGGTAACGCCCCTCGATGATCGCGGCGGCGATCTGGTCGCGAAGCCGCAGATAGACGGGGCGCGTGGCCTGTGGTCCGTGGGGGCGGGGCATAGGTGGTCTAGTGCCATAATACACCGTGTCGGGTCAAGGATTCGCGCCCATCGGCCGCGCATTTCCGCCGGTTTGCGAAGTGGTCACAATTGCAACAATTCGTTTCACATTGGCGCTTTGGCCGCTAAGTCTTGCCGCACAAGGATCCATGGCGAGGCAGGACGATAACGCATGAAGGACATGAGCCTCTGGACCGAGGGTGACTGGATCGCGGCGATCGCGGCGGTCGGGCTCTTCGCGGTCCTGTCGGTCGGCGGGCTGATCGCCACGCGCCGGTCGGAAGAAGTGCTGGGCCATCCCCGCGGCCTCTACGTCCTGTTCTATGCCGAGATGTGGGAGCGGTTCTCCTACTACGGCATGCGCGCGTTGCTGATCCTCTATCTCACGAAATTCTGGCTGTTTTCCGACGGCAAGGCGAACCTGATCTACGGCGCCTATACCGCGCTCGCCTACATCACCCCGGTGCTGGGCGGCTATATCGCCGACCGCTGGCTGGGGCAGAGGAAGGCGGTGCTGTTCGGCGGCGTCGTGCTCGCCTTCGGGCACCTGTTCATGGCTTACGAGGGGATGCAGGGGGTCACCGACCCGGCGACCAAGCAGGCCGATTTCGCGATCAACGTATTCTGGCTGGCGCTGGCGCTGATCATCGTCGGCTCCGGCTTCCTGAAGGCGAACATCTCGGTCATCGTCGGCCAGCTCTACCGCATGACCGACACGCGGCGCGACGCGGCCTATACCATCTTCTACATGGGCGTGAACGTCGGCGCGGCGCTGGGCACGATGGATCTGGTCGTGAGCGTGGCCGGCAAGGTGGG
>CAYRLC010000013.1:0-294 GCA_964424995.1 uncultured Croceicoccus sp. | reverse complement strand
GATCGGCTGGTCGTGGGGCTTCGGCCTCGCGGGCATCGGCATGGTCGGCGGTCTCATCATCTTCGCGCTGGGCAAACCGGCGCTGCGGGGCCGCGGCGAGCCGCCCGCGCCGCTGTTGCGCGCCCGCGAATTCACGCTCTATGCCGTGGGCTTTGCCGCCGTCGCGGTGATCTGGATGCTGATCCAGTACCAGGACGTGATCCAGACGATGCTGATCGTCAGCGGTGTCGCGATGCTGGGATACACGTTGTACGAAGCGTTCAAGCTGCCCAAGGAACCGCGCGAGCGGATGTT
>CAYRLC010000012.1:0-35543 GCA_964424995.1 uncultured Croceicoccus sp. | reverse complement strand
CGGACAAGCGCATCTTCCCGGCGCTGGATGTCGGCAAGTCCGGCACCCGCAAGGAGGAGCTGCTGGTGGGCAAGGACAACCTGTCGAAGATGTGGGTGCTGCGCCGCATCCTCATGCAGATGGGCACCGTCGACGCCATGGAATTCCTTCTCGACAAGATGAAGGATTCCAAGACGAACGAGGATTTCTTTGCTACGATGAACCAGTAACGGTCATCGGGAGCACGCGTGCGGCAGTTGCTCTATACCAGCACCGCGACGGCGGGCATCACTGAACGGGATGTCCGCCTGATCGTCGGGGCTTCGCAGTACCGCAATGCGGTCGACGACATCACCGGGATCCTGCTGTTCGACGGGCAGCGGTTCCTGCAGTTCGTCGAAGGGCCGCCGCATGCCATTGAGTCGTTGTTGCAGCGGCTGGACCGAGACATGCGCCATCAGGACGTGACGGTGCGGCATGATGCCATCGGGTTGCAGCGTGCCTTTCCGATCTGGTCGATGCGCTGGGTCCATATGGCCACCACGATAGACGATCGGCGCGATACCATGGCCCGAACCATGCCGATCTCCATCGACCCCGCAGTCCGCCGCGAGGTCGATGGGTTTACACAGATTTAGGGGCTTTTCAGCGCCCTGCGGCCTCAGAGATGGGCCGCGAAGAAGTCCGCCGTGCGGCTGTCAGCCAGTTCGGCCCCGGCGTCGTCGCGGCGATTGCCGACTTCCGTCGCGAAGCCGTGGTCCAGCCCTTCGTAATCGTAGAGCGTGACGCGCGGATGATCGTCCAGCCCCGCATGCATCTTCGCCTGCGCCTCGGCATTCACGAAATGGTCGGCGGTGGGGATGTGCAGCAGCAGCGGCTTGGCGATGGCGTGCGATTCGCCAAGCATCTGGTCGATCATCACCCCGTAATAGCCGACCGAGGCGTCGATGTCGGTGCGCGTCGCGGTCATGTAGGCGAGCTTGCCGCCAAGGCAGTAGCCGACCGCGCCCACTTTCGCGACGCCCGCCTCGCGCCGGATCCAGTGGATCGTCGCCTCGATATCCTGCACGTTGTCATCCGGCTTGTTGAGGCCGAACAGCGCGAAGGCGCGCTGCATCTCCGCCTCGACATCGGCATCGAGCTCGATGTTGCGTTCGATCCGCCAGAACAGGTCGGGCGCAACCGCGAGATAGCCGGCGGCGGCCCATTTGTCGCATTTGGCGCGGATGCCGGGGTTCACGCCGAAGATCTCCTGGATCACGATGATCGCGGCGCGGGGCGTGCCTTCGGGGCGGGCGACGTAGGCGTCGAAGCTCTCCGTGCCGTCGAGAGTGGCGATTTGGACGGTCTCGGTCATCGTTTGGCTCCGCTTTGTGTCAGGTTCGGCGGGAGGAGTAGAGTGCTGCGATGGACTTTGCCAAGGGGCTGTGACAGCTTGGCGTGACGGACAGCACGCCGCCCGCGTTCGATCGTGGCGGCGATACAGGGGAACACCCGGATGAAAGTGAATGTCGAGATCGATTGCTCGCCGGAAGAGGCGCGCCGCTTCATGGGCCTTCCCGACGTGTCGCGCGCCAACGACGTCTATGTCGACAGCCTCGTCAATGCGATGAAGGGGGCGGGCAGCCTCGACCAGGTGCAGGACCTGATCAAGGGCTTCGCGCCGATGGGCGAGATGGGCCTGCGCATGTTCCAGCAGATCATGGAGAGCGGGACCAAGGCGGCGTTCGGCGGTACCAACACCAAGAAGAACTGACTTTTGCGCGTCGGCCCCCCGCGCTAGGGCGCTGGGCATGAGCGCCGATACGATCTTCGCCCTATCCAGCGGCAGCCCGCCCGCCGCGATCGCCGTAGTGCGGCTGAGCGGGCCGGAGGCGGGCGCCGCACTGGTCGCACTGGGCGGCTCGCTGCCACCCGCGCGCACGGCTCGGCTTCGGACCCTGCGCGACGCTGGTGGGGCCGTGCTCGATCGGGCGCTTGTCCTCTACATGCCGGGTCCTGACAGCGCGACGGGCGAGGATTGTGTGGAGCTGCACCTGCATGGGGGCAGGGCCGTCGTGGCCGCTGTGGAGCGCGCCCTCGCCGGGTGTCCGGGCCTGCGGCATGCCGAACCCGGCGAGTTCACCCGCCGCGCCTTTGCCCACGGGCGGATGGACCTCGCCGAGGCAGAGGGCCTGGCCGATCTTCTGGCAGCGGAAACCGAATTGCAGCGCCGGAATGCGCAGGCGCTGGCCGGCGGTGCCTTGTCGCATCAGGTCGAGGCTTGGCGGGTCGAGCTGTTGACCCTGGCCGCGCTGGTCGAGGCGAACCTCGATTTCGCGGACGAGGATGATGTGGCGCAATTGCCGGCCGATTTCGCGCGGCGTTGCGACGATCTCGCGGCTGGCATCGGAACGTGGCTCTCGGTGCCGCGTGCCGAAGTGCTGCGGGAGGGCTATCGGGTGACCATCGCGGGCCCCCCTAATTCCGGAAAAAGCAGCCTTTTCAACGCGTTGGTTGGTGAGGAGGCAGCGATAGCGACGCCTATCGCCGGAACCACGCGCGACGTGCTGTCTCGGCCCGTCGCCTTGGCGGGGGTGCCGTTCCTGTTTTCCGATACGGCCGGCATTCGTTATGACACGGACGACATGGTCGAGCAGATCGGTATCGAACGGGCAAGGGCGGAAGTTGCACGGGCCGATCTGGTCTTGTGGCTCGGCGATGAGGGTGAGGGTCCTGAGGGCTGTTGGGAGATCGAGACGATGATCGACAGGGCCGGGCACGTGACCAAGGCAGCGCCAGTGGCGCGCGTCTCGGCGACGACGCTTGAGGGTATTCCAGACCTGGGTCTTGCGCTGGTCGCAGAGGCGAGGACGGCCATGCCGCATCCCGGGCAGGTCGCCGTATCGCGCCATCAGGCCGCTTTGCTAAAGAATGCTCGCGAAGCTGCCAGCGCGGCAGGTGCCGAGCAAGACCCCTTGCTGGTTGCCGAACGTCTTAGGCTGGCACGCGTGTCGTTTGACCGCCTGACGGGTCGTGCTGCGACTGAGGATATGCTGGACACTTTGTTTGGAAGGTTCTGTATCGGCAAATGATGTTCCACGTGGAACATCTTTGACCTTGGCGTCCGGTAGCGGTAGATCGCGCCGATGCTCGATTTCGATGTTATTGTCGTCGGTGGCGGACATGCCGGTTGCGAGGCCGCCGCTGCCGCTGCGCGCTGCGGCGCGCGAACGGCGCTCGTCACCTTTGACCGATCGCGCACCGGCGCGATGTCGTGCAACCCGGCCATCGGCGGCTTGGGAAAGGGCCACCTCGTTCGCGAGGTCGATGCCTTTGACGGCCTTATCGCACGGGCCGCAGACGCGGCTGCCATCCACTATCGGATGCTCAATCGCTCCAAGGGCAGCGCCGTGCAGGGGCCGCGCGTTCAGGCCGATCGCAGGCTGTTTCTCTCCGCCATACAGACGATGATCCGCCAAGAGTCGAACCTGACTGAGATCGAGGGTGAGGTCGCTGCGCTAGTTTTGGAAGGCGGACGCGCCACGGGTGTGGAGCTAGCCGATGGTTCCTTTCTTACCGGCAGTGCCGTCATCCTGTGCACGGGCACGTTCCTGGGTGGAAGGATGTTTCGCGGCGAAGAGGTCTTCGAGGGCGGCCGCATCGGCGAAGCCGGGGCGCATCGTCTCGCGCGCCAGCTTCGGGATGCCGAGTTGCCGATGTCTCGGCTCAAGACAGGTACGCCGCCGCGGCTTGATGGCCGGACCATTGACTGGGGTAGGCTGGAGCGTCAGGAAAGTGATGCCGATCCCTGGACAATGTCAACACTCACTCGGCATAGGAAAAACCCGCAGGTCCACTGCGCGATCACCCGCACCACACCTGAAACCCACGATATCATTCGGGGCGGTCTGGATCGCTCGCCGTTGTTCAGTGGCGCGATCGACGCACGAGGTCCCCGCTACTGTCCATCGATCGAGGACAAGATCCAACGCTTTGCCGATCGCGATTCGCATCAGATCTTCCTCGAACCCGAGGGGCTGGCCGATCGGCTTATCTACCCTAACGGCATCAGCACCTCGCTCCCCGTAGACGTGCAGACGGCGATGGTGCGCTCGATCGAGGGGCTCGAAGCGGTTGAGATTGCGGTCCCCGGCTATGCCGTCGAATATGATCATATCGATCCCCGTGCCTTGGATCGTGGCCTTCAGGTTCGCGCAATCCCTGGCCTTTATTGCGCCGGACAGATCAACGGGACGACCGGCTATGAAGAGGCCGCGGCACAAGGCCTCGTGGCCGGACTCAGCGCGGCCTGCGCTTCACAGGGACGGGAGGGACCCGAACTCGATCGGGCGAACAGCTATATCGCGGTCATGGTCGATGACCTGACCTTGCACGGCGTCAGCGAGCCCTATCGCATGTTGACGGCCCGAGCCGAATATCGCCTCCGCCTGCGTGCCAACAACGCAACGACGCGGCTCACCCCGCTGGCAGAGAAGATCGGTGCTCTTGGGGAAGAGCGGAGACGCTGGTACGCCAATCGCGAGGAACAGCGTTCAGCATTGCTCGACGAATTGGCGACACCTCGCGATGCTGCCGAGTTGATTGCGCGGGGGGCAGAGGTTCGGCGAGATCTACCCGCGGCACCGCTGGGCGAATGGTTGCGGTTCGACATGGTTGCGTCGCTGGGCCGCGACCTTTTGTCCGTTAGCTTTCCCAGCGACGATGATTTGATGGATGAGGTGTTCGAGGACGCCCGTTACGCGCCTTATCTCGCTCGGCAGGATGCCGAGATCCGAGATCTTCGTTCGAGCGAAGGAGTGCGGCTGCTCGCGTCATTTCCCTATGACGCGATCCCCGGCTTGTCGCGAGAGATGGTCGAGCGCCTGTCGTCGGCCCGACCGGACAGTCTCGCCGCGGCGGGTCGGGTTCCGGGCATCACGCCCGCCGCCTTGTCCGCGGTGCTAGTCCATGCGCGCCGCATGCAACAGGATTTGCCTGCGTGAGCGTGTGGGATCGGCAAGATGAGGAATGGTCACGGGACTGGCTGGTGCATGAGGGTGTCACGCCAGAGCAGCTCGCCCAGATGTCCGCGTTGCTTGACGCGCTGGTTCGGGAAAACGAGGCTCAGAACCTCGTAGCCAATGGCACCCTGCCATTTGCCTGGTCGCGCCACCTCGTCGACAGCGTTCAACTGCTTCGACATGTTCCACGTGGAACAATCACGGATTGGGTTGATCTCGGAACAGGCGCAGGCTTCCCGGGACTGGCTTGCGCGATTGCGCTGCCCAGTGTTGAATTCACGCTGATCGAGCAACGAACGCTGCGGACCGAATGGCTACAACGGCAGGTCGATGCTCTTTCGCTTGCTAACGTCGTCGTCGAAACCGCCAATGCGGGCTTGATCACAGACCGCAAGTTCGACGTAATCAGCGCCCGTGCTTTCGCGCCGTTACCCCGTCTCCTCAAGCTATCCGCCGCCTTTTCCACACCTGCCACCACTTGGGTCTTGCCGAAGGGGCGGTCGGCCAAGCAGGAATTGGCCGAGCTCAAGGGTTGGCGGCATATGTTCCACGTGGAACAGTCGGTAACCGATCCGCAATCGGGCATCATTACGGGTCAGTTGCTGGGGTGCAGTTAGAGCGGGGTCGACAAGCATGATTACAATCGCCGTGGCCAATCAGAAGGGCGGAGTGGGCAAGACCACCAGTGCCGTGAATCTTGCGACGGCGATGGCGGCGATGGGATGGAGCACACTTCTCGTCGACCTCGACCCTCAGGGCAATGCGTCGACCGGGCTTGGCGTCAACGCCGAGGATCGCGGCAATTCTAGCTACGAGCTTCTTGTCGATGGCATAACGGTCGAGGAATGTGCGATCGCAACGGCCATTCCGAATCTCGACCTGATACCTGCCAAGGTTGACCTGTCGGGTGCCGAGATCGAGATGGTCGAGATGCACGACCGCACCGGTCTTCTGGGCGCGGGCCTTGCGGGCGCGAGTTACGACATCTGCTTCATCGATTGCCCGCCGTCGCTCGGCCTGCTGACGCTCAACGCGCTGACCGCTGCGAGCCGCCTTCTCGTGCCGCTGCAGTGCGAATTCTACGCATTGGAGGGCTTGAGCCAGCTGCTCCGCACGGTCGAGCAGGTGCGTGAACGCTTCAACCCGGACATGGAAATCGTCGGTATTGCGCTGACCATGTTCGACCGCCGCAATCGGCTGACCGACCAGGTATCCGACGATGTTCGCGGCGTCTTGGGCAAGCTGGTTTTCGAATCAGTTGTGCCGCGCAACGTGCGTCTCTCCGAAGCGCCGAGCCATGGGCTTCCGGCCATCGTCTATGACCACAACTGCTCCGGCTCGCGCGCCTACATGGACCTGGCCCGCGAACTGATCGAACGCCTGCCCGAACGAAGGAAAGCCGCATGAGCGAGAACACCGCCACCAAGCCGTCGCCGAAGGGCCGCGCTGCGCTGGGCAGGGGGCTGGGCGCGCTGCTCGGCGATACGCGGCGCGAGGAACCGGTTGCGCCGGTCGCCCGCGCCAATGGTGATGCCGGGACCGGTGTGCCGAGCGAGGGACTGGCCCTGCTGGCGGTGTCGAGCATCGAGCCGCATCCGGAAAACCCGCGCGTCCATTTCGAGGAAGGTGCGCTGGAAGATCTCGCCAAGTCGATCAAGGCGCGCGGTGTCATTCAGCCGGTGATCGTGCGGCCGGGGAAGGGCGGAACTTATCAACTTGTTGCCGGTGAGCGTCGCTGGCGGGCTGCGCAGAAGGCGCAAGTCCATGAAATTCCAGCGATAATTCGGGATCTGAGCGACCGGGATGTCACCGCCTTGGCGCTGATCGAGAATATCCAGCGCGAAGACCTCAACCCGGTGGAAGAGGCGCGTGCCTACAATCGTCTCGCCAGCCGCGACGGGATGTCGCAAGCCGATATCGCCGAGATGGTCGAGAAATCGCGCAGCCATGTCGCCAACCTGATGCGCCTGCTCAGCCTGCCCGAGGGTGTGCTGACCATGGTGGAGCAGGGCGAACTGTCGATGGGGCACGCCCGCGCGCTGATCAACTGCGATCGGGCCGAGGAGATCGCCCGCGAGGCGGCCGGTGGGAAGCTTACCGTGCGCGACGTGGAAAAGCGCGTCCGCAAGGCCACGGTCACCGAGGCTCCCAAGCGTCGAGCTGCGCGTCCTCCGCGCGATGCTGACAATGCCGATATCATGGCGGTGCAGCGCACGCTGGAAGAACTGCTCGGCCTGCCGGTGCAGATCCGCGCCGATAGTGACCCGACCTCGGGCCAGGTGATTGTCGGCTACAAGACGCTCGATCAGCTCGACATGATTTGCCAGCGCCTGTCTGGTGGCGAGATCTAGATCCGGTCAGCGAGGATCGCGGCCAGCGCCTCGATCCCGGCCTGATCGTCGGCATCGAAACGGGCCGGGTTTGGGCTGTCGAGGTCGATCACCGCGATGACGCTGCCCTTGCGCATGACCGGCACGACCAGCTCCGACCGGCTCGCCGCGTCGCAGGCGATGTGGCCGGGGAAGGCGTGCACATCCTCGACCAGCACCGAGCGGCCTTCGGCGGCTGACGTGCCGCACACGCCTTTGCCCAAGGGAATGCGGATGCAGGCGGGGCGACCCACGAAGGGGCCGAGCACCAGTTCGCCACCGACCATGCGGTAGAACCCCGACCAGTTCAGATCGGGCAGGAATTCGGCCAGCAGCGCCGCGCAGTTGGCCATGTTGGCAATGCCGTCGCGCTCACCCTCGGTGATGGCGCGCACGGCATCGGCGAGGTCGCGATAGAGGGCGGGCTTGTCGGCGGCATCGGCGGGGGCGAAATCGTACATGGCCTGCGCCATAGCGCGCGCGTCGGCAAAGCGCCATTGCCCGCGCCGGGCGCGCACCCTATTTGGACTGCCATGACTTCGAAGCTGCGCAATACGCTTATCGCGATCGGCATGGTGACGGCGATACTCGTCGGACTGGCGATCTATTTCATCAATGGCTCGCCGGCGGAAATGTCGCTGGCGCAGGCGACCGGGACCGACCCGGTGATCGCGCCCGCCAATTACGAGAAGGTGCCGACGGTCAAACTGGCGACCCCCACCGGCTGGGGACCGACCGATGCGCCGAAGGCCGCCGCTGGCCTCACCGTCAGCCGTTTTGCCGAAGGGCTGGACCATCCGCGCGCGATGCTGACGTTGGACAACGGCGACGTGCTCGTCGCGCTGACCAACGCGCCGCCCAGCGAGGCGAAATCGATCAAGGACAAGATCGCCAAGTACCTGATGGCGAAGGTGGGCGCGGGCGTTCCTTCGCCGAACCAGATTGTGGTGCTGCGCGATGCCGACGGCGACGGCAAGGCGGAAAGCCGCAGTGTCTTGCTGCAGGGGCTGAACTCGCCGTTCGGCATGGTGGCGCACGACGGCAAGCTCTATGTCGCCAACAACGACGCGGTGCTGACTTTCCCCTTCAAGCCCGGGCAGACGAAGATCGACGCCGCCCCCGCCAAGGTCATGGACTTGCCCAAGGGCGGCATGCACTGGGTCCGCAACCTCGTGCTGAGTCCGGATGGCGAGCACATCTACGTCTCGGTCGGCTCTGCCAGCAATATCGGCGAAAACGGCATGGAGCAGGAGCAGGGCCGGGCCGCGATCCACGAGATCGACACCGCCACCGGCGCCAATCGGCCATTTGGCGCAGGGCTGCGCAATCCGGTCGGCCTCGCCTTCAATCCCGACAGCGGCGAGCTGTGGACCACGGTGAACGAGCGCGACATGATGGGTTCGGACGGTCCGCCCGACTATCTCACCAACGTGCCGATCGGCGTGAACTACGGCTGGCCGTGGATCTACTACCGCTTCGAATACGATGGCCGGGTCGAAGCGCCGATGCCGCAATACCTGCAGGAATACGTTCGCTATCCCGAATACGCGCTGGGTGCCCATGTCGCGCCGCTGGGTCTGGCCTTCGCGGGCAAGGTGGCGCTGGGCGGTCCGTTCGCCAGCGGTGCCTTCGTCGCGCGGCACGGATCGTGGAACCGCCGGCCGCTGTCTGGCTACGACGTGGTGTTCGTGGGCTTCGACAACCGCGGCAATCCGCTGAAGAGGCAGCCGATCCCGGTGCTGACCGGCTTCCTCGACGGGGACGACCATGCCCATGGCCGCCCGACGATGCTGACCTGGGACAAGACCGGCGCGCTGCTGGTCAGCGACGATACCGGCGGGATCATCTGGCGCGTGGCGGGCACTGGCGTGAAGCCCGCTGTCAAGCCTGCGACCACGCCGGCGCCCGCCAAGCCCGGAGCCTAGTCGAGCGAGCGCCCGGCGCGTCCCGCCAGTTCGGTGACGTAGTGCCGGGCGACGCGGCCCGACCGCGCGCCGCGTTGCTTCGACCATTCGAGCGCGTCCGCCGCGTCCCACTCCAGCCCGTAATGCCGGGCATAGGCGGCGACGATGGCAAGATAGTCGTCCTGCGAGCAGTTGTGGAAGCCGACCGACAGGCCGAACCGGTCGGCCAGTGCCAGCGCATCGTCGACCGAATCGCGCGGGTTGATCGGATCGTCCTGTTCCGACAGGTGCCGCGAGACGATGGCGCGCCGATTGGAGGTCACCGCCAGCCGCACGTTGACGGGGCGCGGCGACACCCCGCCCTCCAGCAGCGAGCGCAGCACCCGCGCCTCGTTCTCCTGCCCCGCGCCGAAGCCGATGTCGTCGATGAACAGGAGAAACCGCCGCTCAGAACCCGCGAGGAGCGCCATGAGCGCTGGCAAGGTGTACAGGGCATCTCCGGCCACCTGGACGAGCGCGATGCGCCCGGCAGGCTCCTCAGTGGCCCCTGCATCGGCCCCTGCATCGGCCCCTGCAGCGGCCACGACGGAGGCGCGAATCAGCGCCGACTTGCCCATGCCGCGCGATCCCCACAGCAGCATGTCGTGAGCATCGGCGCCTGCCGCATGGCGCGCGACGTTTGCGGCCACGACATCGCGCTGGCGGTCGATCCCCTGCAATAGCCCGAGCGGCGGCGCATCGATGCGCGGCACGGCCAGCAAGCTGCGACCGTCCCAGCCATAGGCGGGCGCGGCATCGAGGTCCGCTGCATCGGCGGCGGGTGGGGCGATCCGGTCCAGCGCGGCGGCGATTCGCGACAGGGCCTGTGCGGCATCGCTACTGGCTTCGATTGAGGTCACGGCGGGGATCCTTCTTGCCCGTTGAGGGCTGCGCCTATAGCGAGCGGGCATGAGCGAAGCCAATGCCCCGTTGCCGCGCGTGCTGCCCGCCGACGATGCGGGCGTAACGGAAGCGGCGCGGCTCTTGCTGGCGGGGCATCCCGTCGCGATCCCGACCGAGACGGTCTACGGCCTTGCCGCGCGGGCCGACGATCCGGCAGCAGTGGCGGCCATCTATGCGGCCAAGGGCCGGCCCGATTTCAATCCGCTGATCGTGCACGTTACCGATCTGGCCGCGGCGGCGCGCCTTGCCGAAGTGGACGCGCGGGCACAGGTCCTGGCGGACGCTTTCTGGCCCGGTGCTCTGACGATGGTCCTGCCGCGCCGTGCCGATGCCGCGCTGGCTCCGGCGGTGACGGCAGGCCTGCCCACCGTGGCGATCCGCGTTCCCGCGCACCCCGCGATGCGCGCGGTGCTGGCGGCATCGGGCGTGCCACTCGCTGCCCCATCGGCCAATCGGAGCGGCGGAGTGAGCCCGACCTGTGCGGCCCATGTTGCGCGTTCGCTCAAGGACCGGATCGAACTGGTCTTGGACGGGGGGCAGACGCCGCAGGGCCTCGAATCGACGATCGTCGCGTTGCGCGCCGATGGCTGGCAGGTCCTGCGGCCGGGGCCGATCACAGCTGGCGCGCTGGCGGAGGTGCTGGGCCCGCCGCTGACGGGCAGCACCGAGGGAATCGAGGCACCGGGGCAGTTGGCGAGCCATTATGCGCCGGGAAAGCCGGTGAGGCTCGATGCCAGCGATTTGCGGGACGGCGAATACCGCATCGGCTTCGGCACGGACGGTGGCGATTTCAACCTGTCGGAGCGGGGCGACCTGATCGAGGCGGCCTCTCGGCTCTATGCGGCGCTTCATGCGGCAGCGGCGGCGGCGCAGCCCCTGGTCGCGGTCGTGCCGATTCCGGCGGACGGCATCGGCGAGGCGATTGCCGACCGGTTGCGCCGGGCCGCAGCCTAGCCTTCGATCAGCGTTCGCAGCTCGTCCCGGGTCTTCGCGGCGGCCTCGCAGGCATCGTCGTCGCCATCGTCGCACTTCTCCTGCTCGCGCAACCGGCGCCGCTCCAGCTTGCCGATCTGCTCCTCGTGCTTGCGCATGGCCCGCCCACGCTTCTCGTCCGCTTCCGACTGGCTGGTGGTGGCGAGGTCCACCGCCTTGCTCGCCACCCTCACTGGAGCGGTCGCGACATCGAGCGCGGCCTTGGCGAGGCAGCCGCCCAGCAGCGGTGCGCTGGCGGCCAGCAGGCAGGACGTGACGAGAGCGGTGCGACCCATTGTTTCCTCCGGCAGCGAGCGGCCATCGAATGGGCCGGCGGTCGCTCGCTTAGTGCAGAAGATATGGCGCGGCGGTTAACCGCGCCTTTCCGGTGCCTCATTGCGCCGCGGCGGGATCCTCGCAGACCAGCTTGCCCGAGCCCATCGCGTGGACCTCGCACCTGGCGCGGCCGATCACGCGGACCACGCCCGATCCCATGATGTTTGCCTCGACCGCGCCGTCGGACCGAAACACGCCGTCGCCCGAACCGGCGATCGACACGTCGGCCTTCTCGACGGTCATTTCCCTGAGACTGGCCGAGCCGCTGCCCGAGATCGAAAGGTCGAGCGCGCGGGTGGCACCGTTGGCGGCAAAGGCGCCCGATCCGGCAATGGTGAGATCGAGGCTGTCGAGATCGAGATCGCGCGCAATCGCCGAACCGCTGCCGGTGACCGTGACCTCCGCCTTGCGAGCGAGGGACCCGGCTTCTACCCGGCCCGACCCTGCCACCACCAGCGAACTGGGTGAGGGCATCGTGACCAGCACGGTCGCATGTTCGCCATCGGGCGCGGTCTTGCTGCGCAGGATGCCCAGCGTGTCACCCTCGAGCGTGAAGCGCATGGCCGCCTTCATGTCCTCCGACCCGACGACGTCGATGGCCAGGGTCTTGCCCTCGGTGATCTTGACCGTGTCCGGGCCCATCAGCGCGATTGTCGTCGGCGATGCGCCGGTAAGGTCGAGTTCGCCCAGCGGCACGCCCTTCTTGCCGGCGAAGGCGATCGATTCGGCATCGCAGCCCGCCACCATGCCGGCCAGCGCAAGTCCGGCGGCGACAGCGGCCATCTTGCCGAGTCCCGAGAAGCCCGAACTGCCGAAGGTGTTGCGGCCGAAATCCTTGGGAAAACCGTCGATGTTGATCTGAAATGCCATGATGCGCTCCCGCTCTGTATTAAGACAGTAATACACCGTGTGCGCATGGCGTCGAGCGGGTGGATCGACCAACAGCCATCCCGCGCCGACCGACGACGTCGAGCGAGCCGCGCGCGGGCATGAAAAAGGGGCCGCCGGTGATCCGACGGCCCCTTATTAAGAGCGAATGGCCTGTTGGCGAATGCCGATCAGGCGGTGGGCTCGTAGTACTTCGGTGCGTACTCGTTCAGGATCTCGAGGATCTTGGCGAGGGCGGCCGGCTCGTCGGTCTTTTCCATCGCAGCCAGTTCGCGCGCGAGGCGGCTGGAGGCGGCCTCGAAGATCTGGCGTTCGGAATAGGACTGCTCGGGCTGGTCGTCGGCGCGGAACAGGTCGCGAGTCACTTCGGCGATCGACACCAGGTCGCCCGAATTGATCTTCGCTTCGTATTCCTGGGCGCGGCGCGACCACATGGTGCGCTTCACCTTGGGCTTGGACTTCAGCACGTCCATCGCCTCGCGCAGCGTCTTGTCCGAAGACAGCTTGCGCATGCCGATCGATTCGATCTTGTTCATCGGTACGCGCAGGGTCATGCGTTCCTTTTCGAACCGCAGCACGTAAAGTTCGAGCTGCATGCCGGCGATCTCCTGGCTTTGCAGTTCGATCACACGGCCCACGCCGTGCTTGGGGTAAACGACATAGTCTCCGACGTCGAAGGCAGGAGCCTTGGCAGTCATGCATTGTCCTTTCTATGGCGCGTATGAGGTCCGCACGCCGTCTGCGACCGTTGGGGAACGGTGCCGACGGGCCGTAAGAGTTCCTGCCGAAAACACGGCCGGATCACTGTTACGCCTGCGGGAACGCCTTTCCTGACGGGGCCGGAAGGCACATTACCCACCGGCTCGACGCCAGTTTTACCATAAAACGACGGAAAATGCGAATCCTGTCTCGATCGTTCCGATCAAGCGCACGCAACCTTCGCAAAGCGCGACGCGCCTTGCGTTACCGGCCACGGAAATGTGCAAATCGCGAGGGGCTTAGTCGCCTTCGCCCGGTTCGGCGGAGAAGTACTTGTCGAACTTGCCTTCTTCACCCTTGTGCTCGTCCGCATCGTCGGGCGAATCACGCTTCACCGTGATGTTCGGCCATTCCGCCGAATACTTGGTGTTGAGCTCGAGCCACTTCTCAAGGCCGCTCTCGGTGTCGGGCAGGATCGCTTCGGCCGGGCATTCGGGTTCGCACACGCCGCAGTCGATGCATTCGCTGGGGTTGATCACCAGCATGTTCTCGCCCTCGTAGAAACAGTCGACGGGGCAGACCTCGACGCAATCCATGTACTTGCAACGGATACAGGCATCGGTGACGACGTAGGTCATGGCTCGTGACTTTCCTTCTCGTGCCGGTCGCGTGGGGTGTCGCGCTGACACCGGACCGTTCGTTGGGCGACTAAAGCAGCCGGATTCGCTTCGTCAAGCGGTGCCGCCTTGTTGCGATACACTCTCAATTTCGCGGTAGCAGAGCCGGGCCTCGTCGGGCGGTCCGCGGCGGGTCGGCAGGACGAGAATCTCGAACACCCTGACCCGGGCGTTTTCCGATGCCGCGACCGCGGGCATGGTGACCACGTCGCCCGCCGCGATCGGGTGCGCGCAGCGAACCACGCGCCGCCCGTTCACGCGCACGTGCCCCTCGTCGACCAGGTCCTGCGCCGCGCCACGGGTGCGCGAGAGGCGCATCATCCAGAGCAATTTGTCGATCCGCAACGTCGGCCGCGCCGGCGGCGCGGGCGGACTGGCGGACGCGGCGTGCTTCACCGGATCAGTTCCGCAAGACCGGCAAAGGGATTGCCCTCGGCAATGACCGGCGCGGGGCGTGCCGGGCGAGGCGGAGCCTTGCCGCCCTTGGCACCCGGCCTAAGCTTTTCTGGGCGCGAGGGGGCAGGTCCGGTGCGGCGCGGTTTCCAGCGCCACATCGGCGGTCCCGGCGGACCGAAGCCACCTTCCGCCACCACCGCAGGCGGCACCGCGACGAAGCCCGATTGGCGGAGCAGTTCGGCATATGTGCGGGTGGTCAGCCCCATCGAGAGCGCGAGCGTGGGATCGAGCGCGAAACGCGGCAATTCGCCCTCCCTGCGGCGGTGCGGCGAACCGCCCCAGCGTTCGCGCCGCTGGTGCGCGGCGTGAATCAGGCGTTCGGCCATGTCGACGCGAACGAATTGCTGCCCCGCGCGGCGATAGAACAGCGGCGGCGCGCCCCTGACCGGCAGGGTCGCCGACAGCGTAACGGCCAACGGAGGCAAGTTGCGTCCGGCCAGCCGCGCGAGCACCGCCCAGTCAGCCTGCGCGCCAGCGCGCGCCATGGCGGGCACGAAGACATCGAGCGCGCCGACCTGCACGCCCAGCTTGCGCAGCCGTGCGCGTTGCCCGGGGTCGAGCGTGTCCAGCCCCGCATCGCGCCGTGCCAGCACACCCCCCGCATCGCGCAGCCCGATAAGCAACGCGCGCAGATCCGGTCCGCCCTCGGTCGATTGTGTCGCCGCATCGATGCGGACCAGCGGTTTCAAACGGCGTGCAATGGTGCGGGAGAGCCAGTCCTGCAACGCGCGGGCCATCTTCTCCCGCTGCGGTCCCGGCAGGGCGGCCAGCCCCGGCTCCAGCCTGATTTGCGGATCGAGCAACCTGCGCCCGGCGATGAGGCGCGCGACCGGCTGTTGCTGCCAGACAAGTGCGTCGTTCCGCCAGGCAAGGCCGCCACCTTCGTGCCCGGGATGGTCGCGGCCCGCATCGGCCAGCAAGGCCTCGGCCCGGGCATTGAGCAGCGCGGGCAAGTGTTTCTCCGCCGCCGCCAGCAGCAGTCGCCGCGTTTCCAGCCGTGCCTGCGGATCGACGTCGAAGCGGAAGCCCTGCAGCCGTCCGATCTCCTCCCCGTCGACCTTGACCGCACCGCCATCCTCCAGCGTCACCGGCAGCAGCGAGGCATCTCCGCCCAGCTTCTTCATCAGCACCGCCGTCCGCCGATTGACGAAGCGTTCGGTCAGCCGCTGGTGCAGCGCATCGGAGAGCTTCGCCTCCACCGCGCGGGCGCGGGCGGCCATGTCCTCGCGGTCCAGCACCCAGTCTGGGCGCTGCGCGATATAGGCCCAGGAACGGATCGCGGCGATGCGGCCCTGCAAGGTGTCGATATCGCCGCGCGCATCGTCGAGGTGCGCGATCATGCCAGCCACGTAGTCATGCCCCAGTCGTCCGGTACCGGTCGACAGGTCCTGCCACAACCGCTCGACGAAGCGGGCATGGTTCTCCGCGCCCAGCGAGCGGAAATCGGGCAGCGAACAGGCTTCCCAGAAGCGCCCGACCATCGCCTTGCCACGGGTCCGTTCGCGCACTTCCTCGCGGTCCGCCAAGATTCGCGCAACGGCGAGGTCGATCGCCTCGGGCGCGGGGGCGAGTGCGGGGTGGTCGGGTGCGGCGGACAAGTCGGCGATGAGCGTGTCGACAGTGTCGAGCCGGGGGCGCGCATCGCGCCACATCAGCCGCTCGATCGGCGGGAAGCGGTGTTCCTCGATCGCGTGGATCTCGTCCTCGGTGAATTCGGCACCGCGATCGCCGCCGCCCCTGCCGCCGGCCAGCGAGCCGAACGTTCCGTCCTTCTGGTGCCGCCCGGCCCGGCCCGCGATCTGGGCCATTTCCGCCACAGTCAACCGGCGGCGGCGGTGCCCGTCGAACTTCGACAGGCCGGCAAAGGCGACGTGCGCGACATCGAGGTTGAGGCCCATGCCGATCGCGTCGGTGGCGACGATGTAGTCGACCTCGCCCGACTGGAACATCGCGACCTGCCGGTTGCGGGTCTCGGGGCTCAAGGCACCCATGACCACCGCCGCACCGCCGCGAAACCGGCGCAGCATCTCGGCCACGGTGTAGACTTCCTCGGCGCTGAACGCGACGACCGCGCTGCGCGGCGGCAGGCGCGAGAGTTTCAGCGATCCGGCGTAGGAGAGGGTGGAGAAGCGCGGGCGCGAGACGATTTCCGCCTCGGGCACCAGCGCCTCCACCATCGGGGCCAGCGCGGAGGAACCGAGGATCATCGTCTCCTCCCGCCCGCGCGCATTCAGCAGCCGGTCGGTGAAGACGTGCCCGCGTTCGGGATCGGCACCCAACTGCGCCTCGTCCACCGCCACGAAGGCGAGGTCGGCGTCGCGGTCCATCGCTTCGACGGTGCACAGCTTCCAGCGCGCGTTCGGCGGATCGATCCGTTCCTCGCCGGTGATCAGCGCCACCCGGTCCGGCCCCTTGATCACGACGACGCGGTCGTAGACCTCGCGCGCCAGCAGCCGCAGCGGAAATCCGATCTGCCCGCTGGAATGGGCGCAGAGCCGTTCGACGGCCAAATGGGTCTTGCCGGTGTTGGTCGGGCCGAGAACGGCCTTCACGATACCGCCGTCTGATACGCCGCGAACCATGGTCATCCCAATCTGGCAGCGCCGCCGCCCCGCCGCAAGGTGCAGGGTCCCCGCCATCACCGAACCGTTCGTCGCACGGCAGAGCCCGTTCGTCGCTGGGTCCGGTGCAATCAGCGTCATGGCAACTTTGCGGCGCGCATCTTTTCGTTCAGTCCCACCCGGGTTCGCGCCGCTGCCAGGGGATCGGCACGGTCGCGGATCGAAGGGTCGACACGCAAGAGGAGCCGGGCACTGGACGCCAGGGCCATCCGCAATCCGGGCACCAGCCCGACCGACGCCGCGACCGACGAGGTCGAGCGGCGCGATCTTGCGACCGTGATCCGCCAGTTCGGCCTGAAGAAGGGTGAGGAAGAGCCGTGGGTCACCGATCTGGCGCAGGGGATCGGATCGCCGCGCTGGTATCGCAGCCTCGCCTTCATGCTGGTGCTGATCGCGCTGGCCCTTGCGCTCTGGCCCGATTTCAACGCGGTGCAGGCCGCGCCCGACACCCGGCTGACCGACGAGGAGCGCGACGAATACCGCGCCCAGATGATCACCCCGCTGGCGCTGGGGGCCGACACCGGCAAGCGCATGGGGCCGGGCAGGCTGGTCGTACCGCTGGCCAGCGCGCCCGAACGCCCGGTGATCGAGCTGACCGCGACGCTGGGCGGCGGCGATACGCTGGCCGGCATGCTGCGCCGCGCAGGCGTGGGCGCGGGCGATGCCGATACCGCGCAGGCGCTGATCGGCACGGCCATGCCGGTCGCCGACATCCAGTCGGGCACCGGCTTCCAGCTCCGGCTGGGCCGCCGCGCCTCTCCGCGCGAACCGCGTCCGCTGGAGAACCTGACCTTCCGCGCACGTTTCGACCTCCAGCTGACGGTGGAGGGCGAGGGCGGCGCGCTCGCGCTCGACAAGCGGGTCATCCGGGTCGACGACACGCCGCTGCGCATCACCGGCAAGGTGGGATCGGGCCTCTACCGCTCGGCCCGCGCCGCGGGGGTCCCCGCGCGTTCGGTGCAGCAGCTGCTGAAGGCGCTCGATTCGGGCATCGACATCGATCGCAACATCGGCGGCGAAGACGATTTCGACGTGATCATCGCCTACAAGCGGGCCGAAACGGGCGAGGTCGAGGTGGGCGACGTGCTCTATGCCGGGCTGTCGCGCCGCGGCACGTCCAAGGTGCAGATGCTGCGCTGGGGCAAGGAGGGCAAGTTCTTCGACGCCAACGGCGCGGGCGAGCAGCGCGCCGGGCTGGTCATGCCGACCAACGGCGCGATCACCAGCCGCTACGGCATGCGTCGCCACCCGATCCTGGGCTATACCCGCATGCACGCCGGCGTCGATTTCCGCGCGCGCACCGGCCAGCCCATCTATGCGGTGACCGACGGCACCGTGAACTATGCCGGTCGCCACGGCGGCCACGGCAACTTCATCCGCATCAGCCACGGCGGCGGGCTGCAGTCGGGCTATGCCCACTTGTCGCGGTTCGCGGTGTCGAGCGGGCAGCGCGTCCGGCGCGGGCAGGTCGTCGGCTATGCCGGCTCGACCGGGCTGTCGACCGGCCCGCACCTGCATTACGAGCTCTATCGCGGCGGGCGCACCATCGACCCGATGTCGGTGAAGTTCGTGGTCCGCGCGCAGCTGTCTGACGAGGAACTGCGCCAGTTCCGTGCGCGTTTGATGGCGCTGAAGAGGACCCCGGTGGGCGAGGCGCTGAAGCCGCTGGCCCCGACGGCGAAGGAAACGGTGGAACCGGTGCGCGAGATCGACCGGCTGTCGAACGCGGCCTGACGGCAGCCGATCGCGGCTGTAAAGCAGCAAAGGCCCCCTTCCATCGCGCGCACAAAAAGGGCAGACGCTGGCCATGAGCCAGTATCCCCACCTCCGCCTTCGCCGTACCCGCGCCACGTCGTGGAGCCGTGCCATGCACCGCGAAACGGTGCTGACGCCGGCCGATCTCATCTGGCCGCTGTTCGTCACCAGCGGGCAGGGCGTTGAGGAACCGATCGCATCGCTGCCGGGCGTATCGCGCTGGTCACTGGACGGGATCGCGGCGCGCGCGAAAGAGGCGGTGGCGCTGGGCATCCCCTGCGTTGCGCTGTTCCCCAACACGCCGCCGTCGCTGCGTGACGACACGGGGAGCGAGGCGCACAACCCGCAGAACCTGATGTGCAACGCCATCCGCGCGATCAAGGACGCGGTCGGCGACGATCTCGGCGTGCTGACCGACGTGGCGCTCGACCCCTATACCAGCCACGGGCAGGACGGTTTGCTCGACCAAGCCGGCTATGTCGCCAACGACGCGACTGTGGAGGCATTGGTCGGCCAGGCGCTGGTGCAGGCGGCGGCCGGCGCGGACATCGTTGCCCCGTCCGACATGATGGACGGCCGCATCGGCGAGATCCGGGAGGCGCTGGAGGACGAGGGCCATCACAACGTCCAGATCATGGCCTATGCCGCCAAGTACGCGAGCGCGTTCTACGGCCCGTTCCGCGACGCGGTCGGATCGGGCGGGCTGCTGAAGGGCAACAAGAAGACCTACCAGATGGACCCGGCCAACGGGGCCGAGGCGCTGCGCGAGGTCGAGCTCGACCTGATCGAGGGCGCCGACAGCGTGATGGTGAAGCCCGGCCTGCCCTATCTCGACATCGTGCGCCGGGTGCACGAGGAATTCGGCGTGCCGACTTTCGCCTATCAGGTCAGCGGCGAATACGCGATGATCGAGGCCGCCGTCGCCGTCGGCGCGGGCGAGCGCGAGGCGCTGGTCATGGAAACGCTGACCAGCTTCAAGCGCGCCGGGGCAAGCGGGGTCCTGACCTATCACGCGCCGCTGGCCGCGCGGCTGCTGAATGGCTGACCCGGTCGCCACGACCCAGCGGCTGGTCCTGCGCCCTTGGCGCGAGGAGGATTACACCGACTGGTCGCGGCACCTCAACACTGCGCAAGTTCGCGCGCACATCGGCGGCCAGCTGCCTGCCGAACGGGCGCGTTCGACGTTCGAGCGCCTGCTGACCACTTGGCCCACCAAGGGTTACGGCATGATCGCGATGGTGCGCCGCCGCGACGACATGCTGCTGGGCGCGTGCGGCTGCGGGCCGATGACCGACCATGCGACGCCGGCCGAGATGCGGGGCGGCTACGACATCGGCTACCAGCTTCGCGCCGACATGTGGGGCCAAGGCTACGCGACCGAGGCGGCGGGCGCGGCGCTGGACCTGATCTTCGACCGCATGGGGCAGGACGTTGCCTGGGGCCGCACGTCCGAGGCCAATGCCGCGTCGGGCGCGGTGTTCCGGCGGCTGGGCATGACGCTGCGCCCCGATCTCGACTATGACGATCCCGATTACGAAGTGGCCGAAAATCCCACGCAGGTCTGGATGATGCGGCGCGAGGATCGACCGTGAGGGCAGAGACCGAACGGCTGGTCCTGCGCGACTGGACCGATGCCGACATCGCGCCGTTCCTGCGCCACACCAATACCCCGGCGGTCATGCGCTGGCTGGGCGGGGTGATGGACGAGGAGACGTGCCGCACCCTTCTGGCAAAGCTGCGCGGCTGGAGCGAGAGCCATGGCCACACCTTCTGGCTGGTCGAGCGCAAGGACGACGGCGGGCACTTGTCGGGCGAAGTGCTCGGCTTCTGCGGGCTGAAGCGGGTCGATCTGGCCGGCGGTCCGATCGGCGATTTCGAGATCGGCTGGCGCCTGCGCGAAGATGCCTGGGGCCACGGCTATGCCCGCGAAGCGGCGAGCGAGAGCCTGCGCCTCGCCTTCGAACACTACGACGCGCCGCATGTCGTTGCGCTGACAGTGATCGAGAACACGGCCAGCTGGGGATTGATGGAGCGGCTGGGCATGGAGCGGCGAGCGGAACTCGACATCGCGATGCCGCCCGACAATCGTTTCGACGCGGAAACGATCATCGTCTACAGCCTGTCGCGGGGACAATGGGGGACATCGCAAACGTGCAGGACGATCATGGAATAATCGCGCCACCGGGCGGCGCGGCGCGCAAGATCACTTTCGTCGCGACGATACTGCTGGGCAGCTTCCTGCTGTTCATGGTCCAGCCGATGATCGCGCGGCTGGCCCTGCCGAAAGTGGGCGGCGCACCCAATGTCTGGAACAGCGCGATGCTCGTGTTCCAGACCCTGCTGCTGCTCGGCTACGGCTATGCCCACGTCCTGCAACGCTGGCCGGTCGGCCGGCAGCGCGCCGTGCATACCGGGCTGCTGGCGGTCGCGGCCCTGTCCCTGCCGCTGACGCTGGCCGCGATCCCGCCTGCCGCGCCCGGCTGGGAAATCCTGTGGGTGCCGCTGCTGTTCCTGCTGTCGGTCGGTCCGGTCTTCCTGCTGGTCAGTGCGCAGGCGCCCCTGATGCAGAGCTGGTACCGCACCGGCGCTGCGGGTGAGGATCCCTACTGGCTCTATGCCGCGTCGAACGTCGGGAGTTTTGCCGGGCTGTTCTTCTATCCCTTCGTCATGGAGCCCTTTCTGGGGCTGCGCGACCAGTCGCTGGTGTGGTCGGCGGGCTATGTCGCGCTGATCGTGCTGGTCGTGGTCTGCGGGCTGCTGATCCGGGTCGGTTCGCCCGGCGTTGCCGCCGACAGCCCGGCACCGGTGTCGGACCCCGTGCCCGCCCGGCGGTTCTGGTTCTGGACGTGCCTGGCGGCGGTTCCGTCGGGCCTGATGCTCTCGACCACAAATTTTCTCACCACCGACATCTTCGCGGTGCCGATGATCTGGGTTCTCCCGCTCGGCATCTACCTCGTCAGTTTCGTCATCGCCTTTGCCGCCCATCGCACGCCTGCGGACCTGATCGTGCGCGCCGCGCCGCTGGCGCTGCTGGTCGGCGGGGCCTGGGCAGTCTGGAATCCGGGCGGCTTCGGCCTTGTCTCGATCCTCGCTACCTCCGCGCTGCTGTTCTTCGTGGCCACGGCCCTGCATACCCGGCTGCACGACGAAAGGCCCGCGGCGGACCGGCTGACCGTGTTCTACCTCGCGATGTCGGTCGGCGGGGCGCTCGGCGGCACGCTCGTCGCGCTGATCGCGCCGGTCGTGTTCGACTGGGTGTGGGAACATCCGCTGCTGATCTTCGCCAGCGGGCTCCTCTTGCCGCTGCGTGCCAACCGCGGCCTGTCGACCGTGGCCCTCCTCGTGCTCCTGATGCTGGTGGTCGCGGCGGCGGGCGGTTCGGCGCTGGCGACCTCTTCCGGGAAGCCGTGGAACGGCATCGTCATCATGGCGCCCGCAATAGCCGCCGCCATGGTCATCAGCGAGCGGCGGCTGTTCTTCGTGGCGGCGCTGTTCGCGATCCTGTTCTTCGCAGGGGCCAGCAAGATGATCGCCGATGCCTATGTCGCGGACCAGACCCGCAGCTATTTCGGCGTCTATCGCATCGACGAGACGCCCGGCGATCGCCGCACGCTGACGCACGGCACCACCCTGCACGGGGTGCAGAGCCTCCTGTCCGGCGAACTGCGGCGGCCCACCACCTACTATACGCCGACCAGCGGCGTCGGGCGGGTCGTCTCGCATGCCGACGTCTTGGTCGGGCCGGGTGCCGATGTCGCGGTCGTGGGCCTCGGGACCGGCACGCTCGCCTGCTATGCCAGGCCCGGGCAGGACTGGACGTTCTATGAAATCGACCAGATCGTGGCGGACTTCTCGGCCAAGGGTCGCTTCACGTTCCTGCAGGAATGCACGCCCGATGCCCCGGTCGTCATCGGCGACGCGCGGCAGGAACTGGTGAAGGCGGCACCGGGCCAGTACGACATCCTCGCTATCGACGCCTTTTCCTCGGACGCCATTCCGCTGCACCTGATGACGAAGGAGTCGTTCGCCCTCTACGCCAGCCGGACCGCGCCGGGCGGGGTGGTGATGATCCACGTCTCCAACCGCTATTTCGACCTGCCGCCGGTCGTCGGCGACATCGCCCGTTCCCAAGGGCTGCACGGCTGGGTGCTCGTCGATTCGCCCAGGATGGTGCGCGACACGACGCCATCGGTCTGGATCGTGCTCAGCCGCGATCCGGCATTCGGCGACCGGCTTGCGGCAGTGACCGGGACAAAGGACTGGAAACCGCTGCCGGTTACGGGCAATCGGCCGTGGAGCGATGACAGGGCCTCGATCCTGTCGGCGCTGCGGTGGGGGGTGTTCCTGCCGCGCTGACAGTCCAGATCAGGGATCCACGCCATGACCCGAACCGACATCACCATCGCCGCGATCCACGGCAAGACCCCGCGCATCCATGACAGCGCCTTCATCGCGCCCGGCTGCCGGATCATCGGGGATGTCGAGATCGGGCCCGACGTGAGCATCTGGTACAACTGCGTCATCCGCGGCGACGTCAATCGCATCGTCATCGGCGCGCGCACCAACGTGCAGGACGGCAGCGTGATACACTGCGACAGTCCCAAGGATGACCGCCCCGGTGGCTGGCCGACCATTATCGGAGAGGATGTCCTGATCGGCCATCTCGCCATGGTTCACGGCTGCGAACTGCACGACCGCGCCTTCGTCGGGCTGGGCGCCATCGTGATGAGCGGCGCGACGATCGAGAGCGACGGCATGCTGGCAGCGGGCGCGATGCTGACCGGCAACAAGACCATCGGCGCGCGCCAGCTCTGGTCGGGCCGACCGGCCAAGTTCCTGCGCGATCTGGGCGACGCGCAGTGCGCCGACATGCAGGAGGGCGTCGCCCATTACGTCGAGAACGGCCGCGCCCACAAGGCGGCGCTGGCGGGCTGACCGGGGGCCGACCGTGGCCCGCCCGCGCGCCAGCCTGCCCGAGGCCGCGGCGCTGCGTGCGCTGGTGGATGAACGCGGACTTCTCGTGCTGCGCGTGACGCCCAATGCCGGGGCGGAGGCGCTCTCGATCGAGGATGGACAGTTGCGCGCGCGGGTTACCGCCGTGCCGGAGGACGGCCGCGCCAACAAGGCGGTCGTCGCGCTGGTGGCGCGCGCGCTGGGTGTCGCGCCGGCGAGGATCGAGCTGGTACGCGGCGCGACCGCGCGGGACAAAGTTCTGAAAATTGCGTGCTGAGGATCGGGGGTTAAGCGGCCTTCGCCATGCCGCGCGCCATCGTCGAGAGCCGCTCGGCCAGTTGCGCCTTCAGGTCCTCGTTGGCGACCGGCGTGTCGCGGATGGCCCGCTCCATCGCATCGGCCCACTGGCCCGCCGTGTCCGCGCCGATGGCGAACCCGCCGTGAACCGAGAACATGCACCGCCCCGGATTGGCATCGAACCATTCGCGCGGCCCGCCCGCCCAGCCGCCGAGGAAGCTGGCCAGCGCCGCTCGCATCGGGGCAAGGTCGGCGGCGTGCATCTCGCGCAGCGCCGCGTATGCCGGCTCGCTTTCCATCAGGTCGTAGAAGCGGTCGACAATGGCGCGGAAGGTCGGCGCGCCGCCAAGCGCCTCATAGGGGGATCGCGGGCCGGGGGCAGGTTCGGTCATCGTCTCGCATCACCTCTCGTTTTCGCCGGTCATGGTCGGTCGGGCATTCCCGATGCCCCGATGGGCGGCCAAGGGCATTGATTTCTGTCAAGAAGATCGCCGCCGCCCCTTGCCATGGCGATGGCGTTCGCGGCACCTGCGTCATTCATCAGTGGGGTCGCAGCCGTTGTCCGTCATGATCGTCGCCGGGACGCGCCCGGAACTCGTGAAACTCGCGCCCGTCGCGCTGGCGTTGCGGGCGGAAGGGCGGCTGGCGGTCACGCTGTGCCATTCGGGGCAGCATCCCGATCTGGGCGACGATATCCTCCACGCGATGGGGCTGGCGGCCGATATACGGCTCGAGCGGCCTGCCAGCACGGCTTCCGGCGAACCGCTGGGTGACCTGCTCGGCGGGCTGATCGGCACGCTGGGCGGGGCGATGGACCGGGTGCGGCCACGGGCGGTCGTGGTGCAGGGCGATACCGCGAGCACCCTTGCCGGCGCGCTGGCGGCGTTTCACCGGCAGATCCCCGTCGCGCATGTGGAGGCGGGGCTGAGGTCGGGCGACATGGCCCGGCCATGGCCCGAAGAGGGCTATCGCCGCCTCGTCAGCCCGCTCGCAGCATGGCACTTCGCACCGACGTCCGCCGCGCGGCAGGCACTGCTGAGCGAGGGGATTGCCGCCGACGGGGTCGAGATGGTGGGCAACACCGTCGTCGACGCGCTGCACATGGCGCTCACGCTGTCCGAACCGCCGGGCATGCAGGCTGGTAGCTCCGAAGGGGAACGCTCGCTGGTCCTGGCCACGATCCACCGGCGCGAAACCGGCCCCGACGCACTCGTCGCGATCGCCGACGCACTGGCCTCGCTGGCCCGCAGCGAAGGCGTGCGCATCGTCCTGCCGCTCCATCCCCGGGCCGAGAGCGGGATACTTTGCGAGAGGCTGGCGGGCGTGGACGGGGTGACCCTGACCCCGCCGCTCGGCTACCTGGCCTTCATCCGCATGTTGTGCGAGGCGCGGCTGGTCGTGTCCGACAGCGGCGGCGTGGTCGAGGAAGCGACCGCGCTGGGTCGCCCGGTGCTGGTTCTGCGCGACGCGACCGAACGGCCCGAGGCGGTCGCGGTCGGCACCGCGCGGCTGGTCGGCCACGATCCGCACACGATCCTTGCTGCGGCGCGCAATGCGCTGTCCCGGCCCCTGCCCGAAGCGTCGAACGTCTTCGGCGATGGCCGCGCGGCCCGGCGCATCGCGGCGCGGCTGGCACGGGATCTTGCGCACCCCGATGCGATTTGCCCGCAGCGCGGCTCGACCTCGTCCTGTGTTTCGGCTTTGCCCGAGCCGTAAGATTCAATCGGTCGCAGCGTTTCCGTTCATCGCCGCCGCCAAGGTCAGCATCGTGCGGGCATGGCGTGCGGCCACCGCCTTCCGGTCGTCGCCATATCCGCCGCCCATCGTGCTGGCGAGGGGCAGGCCCCGCCGCCGCACCTCTGCCGCCACCAGCCGGTCGCGCGCCGCCAGGCCTGCGTCGGTCAGGGCAAGGCGACCCAGCTTGTCTTCCACGTGCGCGTCGACGCCCGCCTGCAGCAGGACGAGATCGGGCGCGAAGGTGTCCAGCACCGGCGGCAGGCATTCGGCCAGCGCACCAAGATAGGCATCGTCACCCGTATCGTCGGGCAGCGCGACATCGAGCGAGGAGCGGGCCTTGCGCGTCGGGAAGTTCTTTTCTGCGTGGAGCGACAGGGTGAAGATATCCTCGCGCCCCGCCGTCAGCGATGCGGTGCCATCGCCCTGGTGCACGTCGAGGTCGAGGATCAGGATACGCGCCGCGTCCCCTTCGGCGATCAGCCGGTTCGCCGCCACGGCAAGGTCGTTGAATACGCAGTAGCCCGCGCCGCTGCCGGCCATCGCATGGTGGCTGCCTCCCGCGCTGTTGGCGGCAAAGCCGTGCCGGATCGCCAGCTTCGCCGCCAGCCATGTTCCACCGGGCGAGAGGCGGGAGCGGTGCGATACGCGCTCGTCCACCGCGAAGCCTATCCGCCGCTCCTTCTCCGCCGGGACGGTTGAGGTCAGCACCTGTTCGACATAGGCGGGGTCGTGCACCGCCTCCAGCCAGCCTTCCGGCATCGGCTCCGGCTCATGAACCGTCAGGTCCGCGCCGCTGGCGTGGAGCGCATCCATGACGAGCGCGTACTTGTCGTGCGAGAACGTGCCCGTCCGTGCGGCGGCGATCGCATAGGCGGGATGGTGCACGACATGGAGCATGTCAGCCCGCCGAACGGATCGCGTCTCCCATGCGCTCGCCAAGGCGGACGGCGCGTTCGGGGGCCCAGCCGGGGTTGAAGGCCATCGTATCCTTGCCGAACAGCATGACGATGGTCGATCCAAGCAGGAAGCGGCCCATCTCCTCGCCCTGTTTCAGCACGACCTCGCCCGGCTGGTACTGCCATTCGGCGATCCGGCCGGTGCGCCGGGGATTGACCACGCCGTGCCAGACGGTCGCCATGCTGCCGACGATGGTCGCGCCGACCAGCACCATGACGAAGGGGCCGTGCGTGGCAGAATCGAAGACGCAGACGACGCGTTCGTTGCGGGCGAACAGGTTGGGCACGCCGCGCGCCGTCACCGGGTTCACCGAAAACAGCGCGCCCGGCACGTAGATCATCCGCGTCAACGTGCCGTCGCAGGGCATGTGCAGCCGGTGATAGTCGCGGGGTGAGAGGTAGAGGTTGGCGAACTGCCCGTGCCGGAACTGCTCGGCAAGGCCCGCATCGCCGCCGACCAGTTCGGTGATCGTGAAGCGGTGCCCCTTCGCCTGGAAGATGCGGGTATCCTCGATCGTGCCGAACTGGCTGATCGCGCCGTCGACGGGGCAGACGAAGTCCGCCGCCGCCAAGGGGCGTGCGCCGGGGCGCAGCGGGCGGGTGAAGAACGCGTTGAAGGTGTCGTAGGCGGCAATGTCCGGCTCGGCCGCCTCGTTCATGTCGACGCCGTACTTGCCGACGAACCAGCGAATCAGTGCGGTCGTCGCCGCGCCGCCCTTCGCCCCGGCGACCTTGCCGGCGAGAGCGGTGAGCCGCTGTTTGGGGAGGAGATACTGGAGCAGGACCTGGGTGCGTTCGGACATGCCGTCTCATACGCACGAGGGTCGGAAATGGCCACCGCAACCAAGCGATGCACGGGGGCCTAACCCAGCCCCAGCCGCTCCGAATAGATGAGCCGACCGCCCGAGATGTTCCACAGCGCTTCGTTGAAGTCGCCGGGGCTCATCGCGAAACAGCCGTTCGAACGACCCAGCCTGCCCCACTTCGCGATATGTTCGGCGGTGGCGTATTCGGCCGGATGGGCGACGATTGCGCGGGGCAGGGCATTGGAATTCTCCGCGTCCAGTCCGCCCAGCCGGATCGAGGTGCCGTAGCGCCCGTGGTACCATTCGTAGGTGATGAACGAGCCGCGGCTGGTCGCGTTCGACCCTTCCACGTTCGAGAAATCGTTGAGCCAGCCATCGTGTTCGGGATCGGAGCCGGTGCCGTGGGCGACGTGGAAGCTGCGGACGGTCCCACCCTCGAGGTTCACGAAATGGAAGCGCGGCTGCGCGGAATGGACGCCGAAGTCGGCAATCGCGGCGCGGTCGCGGTGCCACAGGGTCGAACCGGCCCGCTCCACTTCGCGGCGGGCAACATCCAGCACCGCCCGGTCGCGCGGCGTCAGCGCGCTGGCCTGCGCGAAGACGCGGGTCGGCAGGGCAAGCCCCGCACCCGCGGCAAGCGCGCCTTTCAGCAGGCTGCGTCGGTTGGTCGCCAAGGTCATGGTTCGGTTGATAGCACGCGTAGTCTTGCCATGCACTGAACTTGGGGAACGAGACACCGCAGGCAAGGGCCGGATCGGCTCTGCCGCGCGGGATTTCAGGGGCGCAAACGGCGGCCTGTCCAAAGGCCGGGCGGCGGATCAGTATTGCGACAGGTTCATCTGTCCGTCCGTGATCTCGACGTTCGGGATGCGCGACAGGAAGCTCTGGCCCAGAAGCGTGATCGGCAGGCCTTCGGGCACGATCATCGCGGGCACGTCATGCGCCTCGAACCCGCCCAGTTGCACGGTGTCGAGCTGCACCGCGACGCCCATTACCGGGCCGCTCGCCCCTTGCGCGATGACGCCGAGGTCGTCCTCGTTCCATGAGAGGCCGAGCGCCTGCGCATCGCTGCCGGTCAGCGCGATGACGCTGGCACCGGTATCGACCAGTGTCTGCACTTCGGTGCCGTTGATCGTCGGTGTGGCGTAATAGTGGCCGTCGGCCTGCCGGGTCAGCATCAGTTCGCCGCTGAGGTAGTCGGGCCGGGTCTCCTGCGCGCCGTTCGCCAACAGCGGCTGGCTCGACTCGCGTTGCCCGGGGGCGGCGGACCGGTCGGGCATGAAGGCACCGACGATGCAGGCCAGCGCACCGGCCACGAGAATTCCGCCCAGTTTCATGCCCCACCCGTGCCACGCGCCTAGTGAAGAACGCGTAAACGGGACGGGTTAGTGAAACGTCGGGCTATCAGGCAGGGACTTCGCTCGCCTGGCCCGCGTCGCTCGTCCCGGCTTCGATCTCGGCGGCCTTCGCTTCGACCAGTTCGACGATGTGGTCGAGCATGTCGGCGCTCTGCACATGGTGGTCGGTCACGCCTGACAGGTAGACCATGTGCTTGCCATTGCCGCCGCCGGTGACGCCGATGTCGGTTTCGCGCGCTTCGCCCGGGCCATTGACCACGCAGCCCAGCACCGAGAGTGAGAGCGGCACCTTGATGTGCTGCAGCCGGTCTTCGAGCGCCTGCACCGTGCGGATCACGTCGAACCCCTGCCGCGCACACGACGGGCACGACACGACGCGCACGCCGCGGGTGCGCAGGCCCAGCGATTTTAGGATCTCGAACCCGACGCGGACTTCCTGTTCGGGCTCTGCCGACAGCGAGACGCGGATGGTGTCGCCGATCCCGGCCCACAGCAGGTTGCCGATGCCGATCGAGGACTTGACCGTCCCGCCGATCAGCCCGCCCGCCTCGGTAATGCCGAGATGCAGCGGGCAATCGACAGCGTCGGCCAGCCCCTGATAGGCAGCGACGGCGAGGAACACGTCGCTGGCCTTCACCGCTACCTTGTATTCGTGGAAATCGTGGTCCTGCAGCAGCTTGATATGGTCGAGCGCCGATTCGACCAGCGCTTCGGGACAAGGCTCGCCGTATTTTTCGAGGAGGTCCTTTTCCAGCGACCCGGCATTGACGCCGATGCGGATCGCGCAGCCGTTGGCCTTCGCCGCGCGCACCACTTCGGCGACGCGTTCGCTGCTGCCGATATTGCCGGGATTGATGCGCAGGCAGGCCGCGCCCTTGTCGGCGGCTTCGAGCGCGCGCTTGTAGTGGAAGTGGATGTCGGCGACGATCGGGATGTTCGACGCACGCGTGATCTGGTCGAAATGCGCGGTCGATTCCTCGGTCGGGCAGGACACGCGGATGATGTCGGCCCCCGCCTCCTCGCACCGGCGGATCTGGTCGATGGTCGCGGCCACGTCCTCGGTCGGGGTGTTGGTCATCGTCTGCACGGTGATCGGCGCATCGCCGCCCACCGGCACGTTGCCCACCATGATCTGGCGGCTCTTGCGCCTTTCGATCGTGCGCCAGGGTCGTATCGCGTTCATGGGTTCGGTCCGTTCCGGTCAATCATGGGGGCTACCAGCCTGAAGGCCGCGCGTTTCGCCCGCGTTGCAGCCGTGCCGTAGCAAGTTCGCAAGCGTCAGACCACAAGGTTAGATGCCGCGAGGTGGGAGTGCCTGAGCGCAGATGGGGCCGCTTCGCCTCGCGCGCAAGCATGGGTGCGTTACAGATTCGTCCGATGAACGAAGCGGAGGCGGTGTTTCCGTTCTACATCGTACACCAGACGCTGATCGTGGTGTTCGGTTACGCCAGCCTGCGCATGGGGCTGGGCAATGCGGCGGCGCTAGTCTTGATCCTTGCCGGAACGGTGGCAGGGTGCTGGCTGTTCTACCTGGTCGGACGAACCATCGGGCCGCTGAGGCCCCTCATCGGGCTGCGCCGTCGCCAAGGTGGCGCAGGGCAAGTCGGGGTAGCGAGCGAAGCATGACGGAAGCGGACATGGACGAAGAGGGCGCGGGCATGGCCGCGAAGAACTGTGATACGCCGCTGCTGTTCGGCCGGGTGCTCGACGGGCAGGGCGGCGGCCGCCCGATCGCCTGGGAAGAGGCGCGCGACTGGCGGCCCGCAGCAGACAACGAGGTGCTCTGGCTGCACGTGTGCCGCAGCCGCCCCGGCGTACAGGACTGGCTGGAGCACGGGCTGGGCATTGCCGAACCCATCGCCGAGCTGCTGGTGTCGGACCAGACGCGCCCCCGCGCCTTTCGCGACGGCGATGCGCTGATCGCCACGCTGCGGGGCATCAACTTCAATCCGGGGTCGGAGCCGGAGGACATGGTCTCGATGCAGATGTGGTGCGACGGGACGCGCGTGCTCACCCTGCGCCGCCTGCCGCTGCAGACCCCGCGCGACACGCTGGGGGAAATCGACGCCGGCGACGGACCGACCGATGCGGGTTCGCTCATCACCTCGATCACCGAGCACGTGATCAATCACATGAACACGGCGATCATCGACATGAACCAGCACATCGACGCGCTGGAGGATTGCGGCACCGACGGCGATGCCGAGGAAATTCTCGAATCGATCGCCGCGATCCGGCGCGAATGTCTGGCCCTGAAACGCCACATGAGCCCGCAGCACGAGGCACTGGAATTCATCAGCCGCGGTGCACCGCCCTGGTTCGAACCGCACGACCGGCGCGAGATTACCGAGACCATCGCCCGGCTGTCGCGCTTTCTCGACGACATCGACATCTCGAAGGAAAGCGCGCTGGTGCTGCAGGACGACATCCGCGCGCGTTCGGCAGCGCGAGCGGAGCGGACCAATTCGCTGCTGACGATCGTCGCCACGCTGTTCATGCCGCTCACCTTCCTGACCGGGCTGCTCGGCATGAACGTGGCGGGCATTCCGCGCGCCGACAGTCCCTATGCATTCTGGGCGGTCGTGGGCATCTGCGGGATCGTCCTCATTGTGCAGATGGCCCTGTTCCGGCGGTGGAAGTGGTTCTGATCCACCTGCCGCGCCCCGGCCAAAGAGCCTGCTGCCTGGTGCTTGGGCATTGCGCTTAGGGGCCAATACCTAGCGGCGGCAGCCCCGCATCTTCATGGCGGCGGGCCGATCGTGCGCTCCAAAGGGCAAAAGGATTCGGTTGCATCAAGGAGCTGCTCGCCATTCCGGTGGTCGTGCTCGTCGTCGCGCTGGTTCCCACGATCGGTTTCGGAAGCGAAGGGGGCGAAAAGGTCACCCGGCGCACCACGTCATCGTCGATGGAATCGGTGTTCGTCGAGGTCGAGAACACCGATACGACCCGGCGCACGATCCGGGTCTACGCGCTGGGCGTCGCCTCCGACACGCCGGCCGCCGACGTGCGCCTGCTGCCGGGCGACAGCGCCGACCTCGACGCCGGCGAGACGAAGCGGGTGCTGGCCGTCTTCGAGAACCTGCAACCGGGCGAGCGGCGGGAGGCGCGGATCTGTCACGCCCCGGTCAACATGCCCGCCGACAAGCGCTGCGAGCAGGTCTCCATCGATCGGACCTGAAGCAGCGCTCGCAAACAAATCCCGCGATCAGAGCGGGCGTTCGAGCAGCAGTTCCTCGTCGCGGTGGTTGCCGACCCAGAAATCGATGTCGGCGATCTTCGCGAAGCCGTGGCGCGCGTAGAACCGCTGCGCCCCGTGGTTCTCGGCCCAGACAGACAGTTGCAGCACGTCGCCGCGGCGCGACTTCGCCTCTGCCACGGCCCAGTCCATCAGCACGCTGCCGATGCCCTGTCCGGTGACCGCCGGGTCGGTATAGAGCTGCGACAGTGCGATCGGGCGCCTGGCATCCGAATGGTCGCCGAACTTCGCGCCTTCCACGATCTTGCAATAGCCCACCAGCCGCTTGCCCCGAAAGGCGAGGCGATAGGCGATGTTGCGGTCGGCCAGTTGCGCCGCCACCGCTTCGGGCGAATGGGCCGAATGGAGGAAGCTCGACAGGTCGTCCTCGGAATAGAGGTGACCGAAGGCGGCATCGAAGCTCTTGCGCCCCAGCACGACCAGTGCGTCGCGATCTTCGGGCGTTCCGTCGCGATAGACGATGGCGTCCTTCGCGGGATCGGCGAGAACGTCCTGGCCCTCAGCGTCGGTCACTTGAATCTCCATCCGATGCGGCGCGGCTGCCATGCCCGCATCGCGGTGCGGAGGCAAGCCGGACCGATGTCCGTTGCAGACAGGTTTGTCAGGTAAACGCGCCGAACCGAGCCAGCGGGGCCGGGATCAGTCGAGGGCCTTGCGCAAGTCGGCGGGCGCGATCGGCTTGATCAGGATGTGATGCGGGGAATCGCTCTCGATCCGCTCGATCGACTTCGGCTCGTTGGAGCCGGAGACGTAGACGAACTTGGTTTCGGGCAGGCGCTTCTGCACCGCCTCTGCCACGTCGACCCCGTCGCGCGGACCGCCGAGGCGCAAGTCCATCAGCACGTATTCGGGCTCGGCATCGATGATCACGTCTTCGGCGGCGTCGGCGTCGTGTGCCATCCCGACCACTTCCGCCCCGTAGAACTGACACAGGTCCTGAAGGTATTCGCAGATCAGGACATCGTCGTCGACGATGACGACGCGCTTGGTCCTGGTGGCGGCCAATCGATCAGACACTGTAACTCCACTCAACAGCAGCGCAGGGGAATGAGACGTCGACACGGGTTCCAAGGCTCGTATCGACACGCAGGTCCCCGCCGAGTTGCCGGGCAAGCGAACGGATGATCCGGGAGCCGATCCCCCCGCAAGCCGGGTTCGTGGGATCTTAGACCGAATTGTTGACGCCGTCGTCTGCCACGGTGAGCCGGCAGGTGTCCTGGCTCGCGCGGTGGAAGACTACACGGATTGTCCCAGATGTATCAAATGGAAATGCGTGCTCGATCGCGTTCACGACCAGTTCGTTGACCAGCAGCCCCAGCGTGTTGGCCGTCTCGAAGTCCACGATCTCCGGGCGGGCATCGCAGACTATTGCGATACCGCGCCGTTCCAGCCCGTTCGACCGGGTGAGTTCCTCGGTCAGCCGCTGCATGTAGTCGGCGACATCGATGTTGGCGAGCCGCTCCGACCGCAGCAGGAGTTCGTGCACGATGCCGAGCGCCCGGATGCGATGGCTCATCGCCTCGAAAGCGTCGCGGGTGCCCCGGTCGGCGACTTGCGCGCTTTCGAAGGCGAGCATGGCATCGATCCGCTGCAGGTTGTTCTTCACCCGGTGATAGACCTCGCGCAGCAGCAAGTCCTTCTCGTCCGCGGCCTCCGGTCACGGTCTGCAGGGTCTGCATCTGTACCCGCTCGGCCCGGTTCTGCAGCGCGGCATTGACCAGCACGGCGGCGGCGCCGATGGCGATCATCAGCATCGCCATCAGCGAGAGGCCAAGGCGAGCATCGATCCATTCGCGCTGCGTGGCGAAAATGCCGGCAAAGGCAATGGCCAGCGGGACGAAGACCATGACCGGCAAGAGCCGCCGCGCTCCGCTGCTGCCGCGCAGCGAGCCGAGCAATACGCCGGCGACCACGCCGTCAGACGGGGCCGCAAGGATGGCGACGAACAACATCACGAGCGCCAAGGCCGACTGGGCCGACATGGCAACGAACATGTCGACATGCCTGAGCGCGGGTGCGTCGAGCATGTAGGTGACGACGGCTGTACCGGCCATCAGCAGACCGCATATGCCCAGGATCTCGACCAGCCGGCTTGCTCGCGCGGGCATACGGTCGCCCGGTCGTTGCAGCGATATGATGAAACTGGAGGCCGTCGCGAGCAGGGCGCATATGGTGGTGGCCGGCGACATACCGTCGCGTGGCTGCGCCAGCGCCCCGGGCCATAGAACTCGGTCGAGCCCGGTTTCGGCGCCGCCGATCATGATGGCGGCATTCCCACCCGCCAGTGCGGCACTGACGAGGCAGGCCGCCTTCAGCAGGTCGGCCGTGCGTTGCCCGGGATGCACAAGAAACGCGAGATGGCCGCTCGACAGCACGAGCAGGCAGGTCGCCGACGAGGGCACCATCGCGGGCCAGTCCGGCCCCCAGCGACGCAGCGCATCGAATTGTAGCAGCCAGCCGACCGACAGCACCACGCCCGCGATAGCCTGAACGGCGGAGAAGAGCGCGATGCGGATGGCACGCAGAAGGGGAGGGGCCGCCGGACTTGCCGGTGCCACGAACTGACCTGCCAAATGCGTCGGCGCACGTGCGTGCTTCGATAGCTCCTGACTTGAGGTCCGCGGACACCGAAGAACGGCATCCGTATCGGAAACTTACGCGCAATCAGGCGGCATTGTGAATACCGGATTCGTCGCTGTCTCCGTACGGGACGATGGTTGTCCGCCGGTCAGAGCACCTGTCCGTCGCGGTCCCGATAGATCTCGCGCCGGCCGACATGGTTGGCCGGGCCGACCAGCCCGTCCTTCTCCATCCGCTCGATCCATTTCGACGCGGTGTTGTAACCGACACCCATCTGCCGCTGGATCCAGCTGGCCGAGGCCTTCTGGTTCTCGAACACCATCTGGCAGACCTGCACGTACTTGCGGTGTTCGGGATCGTCCGAGCCGCCGTCGATATCGTCGAAGCCGAAACCGCCGTCCTCCGGCTCTTCGGTGACCGAATCGACATAGGCGGGCGCGCCCTGGCCGCGCCAGTGGTTGGCGACTTCCTCGACCTCCTCGTCCGACACGAAGGGCCCGTGGACGCGGGTGAGCGGCTGGCTCGACGCCTTGTAGAGCATATCGCCCTTGCCGAGCAACTGCTCCGCGCCCTCCTGGCCCAGGATCGTGCGGCTGTCGATGCGGCTGGTCACGTGGAACGAGATGCGGGTCGGCATGTTCGCCTTGATCACACCGGTGATGACGTCGACGGAGGGGCGCTGCGTCGCCATGATGAGGTGGATGCCCGCCGCGCGCGATTTCTGCGACAGCCGCTGGATCAGCACCTCGATTTCCTTGCCGACGGTGATCATCAGGTCGGCCAGTTCGTCGACGATCAGCACTATCTGGGGCAGGACCTCGTAGTCGAGCTGCTCTTCCTCGAAGATTTCCTCGCCGGTCTCGCGGTCGAACCCGGTCTGGACGCGGCGACCCAGCGGCTTGCCCTTGGCGGCTGCGGTGCGGACGCGTTCGTTGAAGCCCGAGAGGTTGCGCGCGCCGATGCTGCTCATCATGCGGTAGCGGCGCTCCATCTCCTCGA
>CAYRLC010000011.1:0-37307 GCA_964424995.1 uncultured Croceicoccus sp. | reverse complement strand
GAATTCGACCATCTCACCGGCCTGGACCTTGTCGAGGCCGTGGATGCGGGCGATTCCGTCACCGACCGACAGCACGCTGCCGACTTCGCTGACCTGGGCCTCGGTGCCGAAATTGGCGATCTGGTCCTTGATGACCTTCGAGATTTCTGCTGCGCGGATATCCATCGTGTTCAGCCTTTTTTGGTTTGGGCCTTAGCCCTTCATCGCCTGGGCGAGGGAATTGAGACGGGTGCGGATCGAACCATCGATCTGCTGCGAGCCGATCTTGACGACCAGCCCGCCGAGGATGGCGGGGTCGACGCTCGTGCGGACCTTGACGTCGCGGCCTTGGCGGGCCGTGAGCTTCGCGGTCAGCGCGGCAAGCTGGGTGTCGGTCAGCGCATGGGCGCTGGTGACGTCCGCGGTCACCTCGCCGCGCTGCGCGGCGGCGATGGCGTGGAACGCGCGGATGATGTCGGGGAGCGAGGCAAGGCGGCGGTTCTGCGCCAGCGTGCCGAGGAACTTCTTCGTAAGGTCGGCCAGGGCGAGGTGGCCGGCCACCGCGTCGATCGCCTGGCTCGACGCCTTGCGTGAGACTTCCGGATCCTTGAGCAGCTTGGCCAGATCGTCCGAGGCCGCAATCGCCTCACGCAGGCGATCGAGATCGCCTTCCACCGCCGTCACCCGATTCTGTTCGACCGCAAGATCGAACAGAGCCGATGCGTAGCGCCCTGCGAGACTGGCCGTAATGCCGCCGGAAATATCCACGCGCGTCATGTCCCTCTTTGTCGTGTGGAAACCCGCCGGGCCCGATCGGGCTTGTCGTGTCGCCGGTCGGCGACGCGAAAGCGCGGATGATCGTCAGGGGTCTCCTTCTCGGCGGCGCGCCTAGCAACGAAAGCGGCAAATGACAACTCCGCCCTTGGCCTAATCTCGCGGTTATGACGCAGCGCCGCATTTTCCCCGGCAAAGGGGCGCGAAACCGCGCCGGATACCGGGTAAAATGCCGTCTCCTACTTTTGGGAGGGGGCGGTGTTTTTCGGCAAGGCGCCGGGCGCGCAGGCGAAGACCAGCCGCTCGTTGGGCATTTCGGGCAGCAGTTTGCGAATCGCTTCCTGATCGCTGCCAAGCTGCAACGCAGCATCCTTGCCGCTGCCGCATGCAGGTGCCTGATAGTCGCCACGCGCCTTGCGAACCGCGTCCATCGTCGCGAGGTCGACGAGATAGCGATCGACAGACAGCGTGCGCCCCTGCGGGTCGTAGCGCTGGATAGCCACCGCCTGTTCGCCGCCCGCGACCTCGACCCGCGACCAGGTCTCGGCGACCTGCCCGTACTGCGTCTTGCCGTCGACGCAGCCGTCGGGCGACCAGTTGAGCGGGATCGAACTGGTGGAAGACACCGTGACCCGGCTGCGATCGGGCTGCAGCGTGCAGATGAATTGCCCCTTGTCGACCAGCGAATCCTCGGGCCGGCCGGGCACTTCCTCGGTCATGACCGCACGCTGCGCGGCGGCGGAGCGTTCCTCGATCTCGGTCACCGTCGGGCGCGAGAACCAGGCGGTGAGGATGCCGGCGAAGCACAGCAGCGCGAAGATCCCGCTGGCGAGGCCCTGTTCGCGCTCGTCCCGGTCGTAGAAATGCATCGTGCCGACAGCGCCCAGCACCATGAGCACGAGCATCAGGCCGGCAAGACCGACAAGCGTCTCGCGCTGGTCGAGCGCTTCCAGCTCGGCGCGGCGGGCGGCGCGTTCGGCACGGATGCGGCGTTCGACGGTCGCCGCCTCGGTCCGGGCCTGCTGGTCGGCGGCGTCCTGCAGCTTGCGGGCGCGTTCGTCGAAGTCATATTCCGAAAGGCTCTGGCACGGCGCGCCATTGAAGCGCGCGGCGACACCCGCCTTGCGCAGGAAGGGGATCAGTTCGCGCATCGACACGGCGAAGTAGAATTCCGAATCGGAGCCATTGTCGCTGATCGTGCCGAACGAGTTGACCCCGACTACACGGCCGCAGGAATCGAGCAGCGGCCCGCCCGAATTGCCCGCACCGATGGCGGCGGTGTGGAGCAGGGTGTCGAACTGGGTCGAGCTGCGCCCGCCCGAAACCTGCCCGCGCGATTTCACCGGTGCCTGCGGCGAGACGAGCCCGTTCAGACCCTGCCCGAGCGCATCGTCGACGTTGGCGGGATAGCCTACGGCATAGACATCGGCCCCGTCCTCCACACGCCCGGTATAGAGCGTCGAGACCGGCAGGCTGGCCTTTTCGGTCAGCTCGATTAGGGCGAGGTCGACATTGCTGGCGATGCGGGTGACGCGGGCGAAATAGCCGGTGCGGCCCTGCGCGGGCACGACGCCCAGCCGCAGGCGCTCGTCCGACATCAGCGGTTCGATGACGTGGGCATTGGTGACGATCAGCGTCGGGGTGACGGCAAAGCCGGTGCCGTGGCCGATGACGTCGTATCCCTCTTCGTCGCGCAGGACGATGACCACGCGCACGACCGACCGGGCGGCGGCGTTGATGTCGGCGCTTTCGGCATGGGCCGGGGCAGGTGCGGCCAGCCGCAGCGCACAGGCGAGCAGCACCGCGCAGACCAGTGCGCGGACGATCAGGCGAAACAAGCTGGAGCGGGGGACTGCCGGGGCCATGCGCGGCTGTTAGCGGATCGGAAGGAAGAGGGGCAGATGCCATTTTGCTTTGCCCGCAGGTTTCGGGATGCGCAGCCCCGGCGCGGGCGGCTATGACGTCGACATGACCTTGCACACCCTTGCCATCGCAGAAGACGAGGCGCTGGCCGCCTTCGCGCGGCGCGACCGCAGTTATGACGGGCGCTTCGTGGTCTTCGTGACGACGACGATGATCTATTGCCGCCCCAGCTGCCCGGCGCGTCGCCCGCGGCCGGAGAACTTTTTCCTCGTGCCCGACAACGCCTCTGCGGAGGAGGGCGGGTTTCGCCCTTGCCTGCGTTGCAAGCCCGATCAGGCGGCGCGCGATGCGAGCGCGGTGGCAAGGGCGGTGACATTGCTGAAGGCCGCCGAGGAGCGGGTCGCGCTGGCCGACCTGGCCGAGGCGGTCGGCTATTCGCCCGATCATTTCACGCGGGTGTTTCAGCGTTCGACCGGCCTGACGCCCGCCGCCTATGGCCGCGCCCTGCGGCTGGAGCGGGCGCGGCAGGCGCTGGGCGAAGGCGATGTGACCGATGCGATCGCGCAGGCGGGCTACGGATCGCCCTCACGCTTTTACGAACAGGCGAAGGAGAAACTGGGCATGACCCCATCGGCATGGGCGAACGGCGGGGCGGGGGTGACGATCCGCTGGGCGCGGGTGGACACGACGCTGGGCCCGATGCTGGTCGCCGCGACCGACAAGGGCATCTGCCGCCTGTCCTTCGACGAGGACGAGGATGACTTGCGCGCCCGCTTTCCCAAGGCAGACCTTGTTGCGGGCAGCGGGGATTTTGCGGAAATGCTCGACCGGGTGGTCGCGGCGGTCGAGGTGCCGGGATCGGACCCCGGCCTCCCGCTCGACGTGCGCGGCACCGCCTTTCAGGAACGGATCTGGGAAGAACTGCGCCGCATTCCCGCGGGCGAGACGCGCAGTTATGCCGAGCTTGCGGCGGCGGCAGGCAAGCCGAAGGCCGTGCGCGCGGCGGGCAGCGCGAACGGGGCGAACAGTGTCGCCGTGCTGATCCCCTGCCACCGCGTCGTGCGGTCCGACGGCAGCGTCGGCGGCTATGCCTATGGCAGCGCGATCAAGAGCGAACTGCTGGCCCGCGAACGCGGCAAACGGGAGGGCTGACCGGGCGGGCATCGCCATGAGCGGGACGGCGTGATAGCGACCGGGCATGGATGACACCGCTCCCGCGCCGCGCCGCCGCTTCCTGTCGCACCCGCTGATCCTGCTGCCCATCGGCAGTACGCTGGTGATGACCGCGTGGCTGGGCAGCCTGTTCCCGCTGCGCCAGACCGGCCTGACCGATGGGCCGTTCGCGGTGCTGGTCGGGCTCTTCGTGGCGGCGGTGACGATTGCGGTCTATCGCGGCTTCGTCCGCTGGATCGAGCGCGGGATCGATGGCGACCTGCCTTTCGATCATAGCGCGCTTCCGCAGCTGGCAACCGGGCTGGGCATCGGCTTCGCACTGTTCTGCGTGGCGGCGCTCGCGGTCATGCTGCTGGGCGGCCTGACGATAGAGGGCGGTTCGGGATCGCTCGGCGATCTGTCGCAGATGGCCGGCATCGCGGTATTCAGCGGCGTGACCGAGGAACTGTTCTTTCGCGGCGTGATGTTCCGCTTTCTGGAACGGGCGGGGGGATCGATTCTTGCGCTGGTGCTCACCGCCGGGTTGTTCGGCGCAGCGCACCTGATCAACCCGGATGCGACGCTGGTGGCCGCCGTGGCGATCGTGCTGGAGGCGGGCGTGATGCTGGCGGCGATCTACATGCTGACCCGCAACCTGTGGACCGCGATCGGCCTCCACGCCGGGTGGAACTTCACCCAAGGCTATATGTTCTCGCTCCCCGTGTCAGGCGGCGGCGCGCCGGACGGCTTGCTGCTGACGACGCGCAGCGGGCCGGAATGGCTGACCGGCGGCGCGTTCGGGCTGGAGGCGAGCCTCGTCACCGTCATCGTCGTCACGCTGTTCGGCCTTGCCGTGCTGGCGCAGGCGGTGCGGCGCGGGCGGCTCGTGCCGATGCGCGGTGCGCGGGCGGCGCAGGACGCGCTGCGCGATCAGACGAATCTGCCCGCCTAAACGAAGCTATAGGGATCGATGTCGATGCCCACCCGCACGCCGGGGGCGAAGTCCAATGCCGAGAGCCATTCGCGGATCGTCTGCTGTAGCGCGGCGCTGCGGCGGGCGTTGATAAGCAGGCGGTAGCGGTAGCGACCGCGCAGCAGCGAGAGCGGGGCCGGGGCCGGGCCATAGACGGCCAGATCGTCCAGCCGCGGCGCGGCATTGCCGATGATGCGTGCCGCATCGCGCGCCTCGGCCTCGTCCTCGCTCGACACGATGATCGCGGCCCAGCGGCCGAAAGGCGGCGCCCCGGCATGGCGGCGCGCGTCGGTTTCGGCGGCGTAGAACGCGTCGCGGTCCCCGGCGGCAAGCGCGGCGATGACGGGCGCATCGGGGTGGCGGGTCTGGATCAGCACTTCGCCCGGCTTGGCGGCGCGGCCCGCGCGGCCCGCGACCTGGGCGATCTGTTGGTAGCTGCGCTCGGCGGCGCGCAGGTCGCCGCCCTCTAGCCCCAGGTCGGCATCGACCACGCCGACCAGCGTCAGTTCGGGAAAGTGATAGCCCTTGGTGACAAGCTGGGTGCCGACGATCACGTCGATCGCGCCGCTCTCCGCCGCCTCCACGAATGCGGCGATGCGTTCGGGATTGGATAGCGTGTCGCTGGTGACCACCGCCGTGCGAGCGTCGGGAAACAGTTGCGCGACCTCGTCGGCGATGCGCTCCACCCCCGGGCCGCAGGCGGTCAGGCAGTCCGCCTCGCCGCATTCGGGGCAGGTTTCGGGCGAGGGCACCTCGTGCCCGCAATGGTGGCAGGCGAGCCGCCGCGACAGCCTGTGCTCGACCAGCCATGCCGAGCAGTTGGGGCACTGGAACCGGAAGCCGCAGTTCCGGCAGAGAGTGAGCGGCGCGTAGCCGCGACGGTTGAGGAACAGCAGCGCCTGTTCGCCGCGCGCCAGCCGCTCCTCGATCCCCGCGACCAGCGGCGGGGCCAGCCAGCGTCCGCGCGGCGGCACCTGTTCGCGTAAGTCCACCACCGCGATGTCCGGCAGCGATGCCTCGCCGAACCGGCTGGGCAGGTCGAGCTTTTCGTAGACGCCCGCTTCGGCCATCTGCAGGCTTTCGAGCGCCGGGGTGGCCGAGGCCAGCACCACCGGTATCCTCTCGAACCGGGCGCGCATGACGGCGACGTCGCGGGCGTTGTAGCGCACGCCGTCGTCCTGCTTGAAGCTGACTTCGTGCGCTTCATCGACGATTATCAGGCCAAGCCGCGCGAAGGGGAGGAACAGCGCCGAACGGGCACCGACGACCACTTGCGCACCGCCCTCACAGACCTGCCGCCATGCCCGCCGGCGCTCGGACTGTTTCTGGCTGGAGTGCCAGACCACCGGCGGCACGCCGAAGCGGGCCTCGAAGCGTTTGAGGAAATTCTCGGTCAGCGCGATTTCGGGCAGCAGGACCAGCACCTGCCGCTTGTCGCGGATCGCCTGCGCGACCGCCTCGAAATAGGTCTCGGTCTTGCCCGATCCAGTCACGCCGTCGAGCAGGAAAGGCGCGAAATCGCGGGCCTCCACCGCCGCCACGAACCGTTCGGCGACGGCGCGCTGGCCGTCGGACAGGTCGGGCGGGGCATGGTCCGCATCGGCAGGGGGGTAGGGCCGGTCGATATCGACCACCACCGGTTCCATCACGCCCGCATTGACGAGCCCGCGCAGCACCGCTTCCGACACGCCCGCCAGTTCGGCCAGTTCGCGGATCGTGCCCTGTTCGCCATCCAGCGCCGAGATCGCCGCATCGCGCTGCGGCGTGAGGCGGGGGGGCAACTTGCCGGTCAGCCGGTATTCGGTCAGCGTGCCGCCCCCGCGCAGGGCCGCGCCGGATGATAGCGCCATGCGCGCCACGCTCGCCAACGATGCGCAGTAATAGTCAGCCGTCCACTCGATCAACCGGCGCAGCGGCGCGGGGAGCGGCGGGACCGGCAGCACCTCCAGGATCGGGCGAAGCCGCGCGTCAGGAACCTCGGCCCCCGGCAACCGTTCGCTCTCCCAAGCAATGCCCAGCACTTGCCGGGGCCCGAGCGGCGCGACCACCACGCTGCCCGGTTCCACCGAGAGGTGATCGGGCACGCGATAATCGAGCGGGCCTAGCGCTGCATTGAGGACGAGGAGTCGGACACGGTTCATGGGCTGGGCCCTATATGGGCACGGGCCGTGGCTTGCGACACCCCGGTGCACCCGCGTGAAGGAGTTGTCGTCATGAATCTGTTCCCCCACTCCAACGGCGAAACCATCGGCCGCAGCATCGGCGAGACGATCAGCAGCCGCCGCGCATTCCTGGGCGGCATCGGCCTGTCCGCCGCCGCCCTGGCCCTGCCGGGTTGCGCGTCATACGGCGGGTTCAGCTTCGTCGATGCGATCCGCCGCCTGCTGACTTTGTCCTCGACGCGGGCGTTCGACCGGCTGCTGGCCGACAACGGCTTCTATGACAGCCAGGTCGGGCGTCTCCAGCTCGACCGGTTCCTCGGCTCGCGCGGCGGGATACTCTCGTCCATCCTGACCTCGCAACTGGTCAAGGACCGGTTGTTTCTGGGCCTCGCCGATGTCGCCGCCGAAGGGGCGGAGCGGGCCGCCCCGGTGATTGCCGACACGGTGCGGACCATCGGCATCGCCAACGCCGCCGCGCTCGTGACCGGAAACCCGACCGCGGCCACCAGCTTCCTGCGCGGCAACATGGGCAACCGCCTGATCGACGTGATGCTGCCCGAAGTGGGGCAGGCGATGCGACTTGTCAGCGACCCCGTCGTCGGCCCGGCCCTTTCTGCGCTGACAGGCACCAACCTCTCGGGCTTCGTCTCGGGCCTGACCGATGCGGCCGAGGAAACGATCTGGTCCGAGATGGGGATCGAGGAAAGCGCCATCCGCGCCAATCCGCGCGCGACCAACGATCCGCTGCTGATCGGCGTGTTCGGCGCGCTCTGATTTCCAGCCGCTGACATTTTGGCGAGGACGCGGCCTGCCCCGTTGCGGGGTGGCGCCGCGCCCTCGCTTTCCATATAGCCCCCGGCAGAATCATTCCCCTGTTGCCTGCCCGGAGCCGTTCCCCATGAAATTCTTCGCCGACACCGCCGAAATCGCGGACATCAAGGACCTCGCCGCGACGGGCCTGCTCGATGGCGTGACGACGAACCCGTCGCTGATCGCCAAGTCGGGGCGCGACTTCATGGAAGTGACGAAGGAGATCTGCTCCATCGTCGACGGCCCCGTCAGCGCCGAAGTCGTCGCGCTCGATCACGAGACGATGATGAAGGAAGCCGAAGTCCTGCGGAAGATCGCCGACAACGTCTGCATCAAGGTGCCGCTCACCATCGACGGGCTCAAGACCTGCAAGGCGCTGACCGGTGAAGGCACGATGGTCAATGTGACGCTCTGCTTCTCGGCCAACCAGGCGCTGCTCGCCGCCAAGGCCGGCGCGACATTCGTGTCGCCCTTCGTGGGCCGCCACGACGACAACGGCTTCGACGGCATGGATCTCATCCGCGACATCCGCCTGATCTACGACAACTACGCGTTCGATACCGAGATCCTCGTCGCATCGGTCCGCCACGCGACCCACGTGCTCGAATCGGCGCGCATCGGTGCCGACGTGATGACCGCGCCGCCCGCCGTCATCCGCGCGCTGTTCAAGCATGTCCTCACCGACAAGGGCATCGACTGGGCCAAGACCGGCCAATCGATTATCTGAGGTCCGATCCTCTGAAGGCCCGATCCCGCAACCCGACGAAAGCCCAGCCTTGGCCGACCAGTCCCCGCTAGACCGTTTCCGCACCGCGCTGACCGTGGCCAGCCGCGCCGTGGCGCGCGATGCGGAACTCGAGGTGAACTGGACCAGCGAGGCACCGACGCAGGCGGGCAGCACCGTTCGCGTGCCGATGCCGGGCCGCAAGCTGGAGGCGGGGCCGGTCGCCGCCGCGCGCGGGGTGGCCGACAGTTTCGCGCTGAAGAACCGGCACCACGATGCGGCGCTGCACCGCCGCTCGCGGCCGATGGAGCCGATCGCCGGGCAGGTCTTCGACACGCTGGAGCAGGTGCGGTACGAGGCGCTGGGCGCGAATGCGATGGCGGGCACTCGCGCGAACCTTTCCGCCGCGCTCGACCGGCGCATCGCCAACGATCCGATCCTGCGCGCCGACCGGGCCGAGGACGTGCCGCTGGCGACCGCGCTGGCGCTGATGGCGCGTGAGGTGCTGACCGGGGTGGCCGTGCCCGACAATGCCGCCAACGGCCTTGCCCTGCGGCGCAAGGGGATCGAAAGCGCGATCGGCGACGATCTGGCGCAGCTGGCCGAAGTGCTCGGCGATCAGAAGCTGTTCTCCGAAAAGATGATGGGCCTGCTCCAGCATCTCGAACTCGTGGCGACCGAACCCGAAGACGCGACCGAGGAAGACAATTCCGGCGACGAGCCGGAGGGCGAGGACGAGACCGAGAACGAGAAGGACGAGGAGCAGCCCAGCGATTCCGACGCGCGCACCCAGGCTTCGCCGACAGACGATGCCGACGGAGAGGGCGAGGACCAGGACGGCGATTCCGAAGGCGAAACCGAGGAAAGCGACGCCGAGCCGGGCGAGGGCGAGCCGGACGGGATGCTGCCGACGCGTCCGAACCGGCCGTGGACAGAGCTTCCGGACGATTTCGATTACCGCGCCTTCACCACCGACTTCGACGAAGTGATCGGCGCGCAGGACCTCTGCGACGAGGAAGAGCTCACCCGCCTGCGCACTTATCTCGACGCGCAGCTCAAGGGCCTGCAGGGCGTGGTGACGAAGCTTGCCAACCGGCTGCAGCGCCGGCTGATGGCGCAACAGAACCGGTCGTGGGACTTCGACCAGGAAGAGGGGCTGCTCGACGCGGCCCGGCTGGCCCGCGTGGTCATTTCGCCCGGCAGTTCGCTGAGTTACAAGATCGAGCGGGACCAGGAGTTCAAGGACACTGTCGTCACGCTGCTGATCGACAATTCGGGCTCGATGCGCGGGCGGCCGATCTCGATCGCCGCGATCAGCGCCGACGTCATGGCGCGCACGCTCGAACGCTGCGGCGTGAAGACGGAAATCCTCGGCTTCACCACCCGCGCGTGGAAGGGCGGGCAAAGCCGCGAGCAGTGGCTGGCCAATGGCAAATCGCCCAATCCGGGCCGCCTCAACGACTTGCGCCACATCGTCTACAAGCAGGCGGACGAGCCGTGGCGCCGCGCGCGCCGCAACCTCGGCCTGATGATGCGCGAAGGGTTGCTGAAGGAAAACATCGACGGAGAGGCGCTGATGTGGGCGCATTCCCGCCTGCTGGCCCGGCCCGAGGATCGCCGCATCCTGATGGTCATTTCCGATGGCGCGCCGGTCGACGATTCGACGCTGTCGGTCAACAACGCTGGCTATCTCGAACAGCATCTGCGCAAGGTGATCGACTGGATCGAGCGGAAATCGCCGGTGCAGCTGGTGGCCATCGGCATCGGGCACGACGTGACCCGCTACTACAAGCGCGCCGTGACGATCATGGATGCCGAACAATTGGGCGGCACGATGATCGAGCAGCTGGCCGGACTTTTCGAAGGGGACGACAAGTGAACGTAACCGAAGCCGTCGCCACCCGCCGCTCGGTCCGCGCGTTTCACGACAAGCCTGTCGATCTGGAGATCATCCGCCAGATCATGGACAAGGCGCGCTTCGCACCCTCGGGCTGCAATTTCCAGCCGTGGCGCGGAACGGTCCTGTCCGGCGCGAAGCTGCGCGAGGTGCAGGACGCGATGGCCGCCAGCCAGCCGCAGGACCCGCAGGAATATTCCTGGTCCGATCCCGAACAGTCGCCGCAGCATCTGGCCCGCCTGCAGGAAATCGGCGGGCTGCTCTACAGCTCGATGGGCATCGCGCGCGGCGATACCGACCTGCGTCAGGAATTCTCGCGCCAGAACATCTATTCGTTCGGCGCGCCGGTCGTGCTGATGGTCCATTTCGAACGCTTCATGGGCCCGCCGCAATGGTCGGACGTGGGCATGTGGCTGCAGACGATCATGCTGCTGTGCCAGGAAGCTGGCCTCGATACCTGCCCGCAGGAATGGATGGCCATGTACGCCCGGGTCATCAAGGAGAAGATCGGCGTTTCGGACGAAGAGCAGATCCTCTTCTGCGGCATCGCCATCGGCTACGGCGACCGTTCGGTGCCATTGAACCAGTTCGAGCGCCCGCGGATCGCGCTCGACGAACAGGTCCGCTTCCTGAGCTGATGGCTCACGCCGCTTGACCGGCGCGCGCCCGCTGCGGCAAGGCGCGCGAATGACCGAGACTGCCGATCATCCGCTGACCCTGTTCAATTCGCTGACCCGCCGGGCGGAGGCTTTCGCGCCCGTCCACGCGGGCGAGGCGCGGGTCTATTCGTGCGGGCCTACGGTCTACAACTATCCCCACATCGGCAACATGCGCGCCTATGTCTTTGCCGACACGCTGGGCCGGGTGCTGACGTGGAAGGGTTACGAGCTCAAGCACGTCATCAACATCACCGACGTCGGCCACCTGACCGACGATGCCGATGCGGGCGAAGACAAGATGGAGAAGATGGCGGCGGCCAGGGCCCAGTCCATCTGGGACATCGCGCGCCACTATACCGAGGCGTACTGGGCCGACGTGAAGGCGCTGAACATGCGCCAGCCGATGCGCTGGACGATCGCCACCGATTTCATCGACGAGATGGTGGCCTTCGCCAAGGAGATCGCGCCGAAGCACTGCTACGAACTCGACAGCGGGCTCTATTTCGATGTGTCCACCGTAGCCGACTACGGGCGGCTCGCGCGCGCCGTCACCGAAGAGGGTGAGGGCAGGATCGAGGCGGTGGACGGCAAGCGCAACGCCGCCGACTTCGCGATCTGGCGGAAGACCCCGCCAGGCGAAGCGCGGCAGATGGAGTGGGACAGCCCCTGGGGCCGCGGCGCGCCGGGCTGGCATCTCGAATGCAGCGTGATGAGCGGCAAGGTGCTGGGCTTCCCCTTCGACATCCACACCGGCGGCATCGACCATCGCGAAATCCACCACCCGAACGAGATTGCCCAGAACCAGGCGCGCTGCTGCACCGGCGGGCTGGACGCGGCCGACAACAGCGGCGCGCGGGTCTGGATGCACAACAACTTCCTGGTCGAGCGATCGGGCAAGATGAGCAAGTCGTCGGGCGAATTCCTGCGGCTGCAACTGCTGATCGACAAGGGCTACCACCCGCTGGCCTACCGCATGCTCTGCCTGCAGGCGCATTATCGCAGTGAGCTGGAGTTCAGCTGGGACGGGCTGGGCGCGGCGCTGGTGCGCTTGAAGCGGCTGCTCGGCACAGCGCGGGGCCTGCTGGAACTGGTGACCGACGGGGCGACGCTGGAATCGGTGCGCGCGACGGTGACGCATCCCAGGCTGACCCCGCTGATCGAGCGGTTCGACGCGGCGCTTGCCGACGATCTCAACACCGCCGTCGCGCTGACCGTGCTGGAAGAGGCGGTCGCGGCGAAGAAGGTCGATGCGGGGCAGAAGGCATCGCTGGTAGGCGCAATGCTGTCGGCGCTCGGCCTGCCGCTGCTGCCGCGCGAGCATTTCCGGATCCGCCCCAGGGGCGCGGTGATCGAGGAAGCCGAGATCGAGGCCGCGATGGAGCGGCGCAAGGCCGCCCGGGCGGACAAGGACTTTGCCGCCTCCGACGCGATCCGCGACGAGCTGGCCGCGAAGGGCGTCGAGGTCATGGACGGCGACCCGCTGGGGTGGGAATGGCGGCTGGCCTGATCGGCAGTTTCTTTCGCGCGCCTAATCCCGCTCCGGCCTCGTTTCGGACAGCAGGGCCGCCTCGCACTCCGCGCCGACGAGCACGACATAGCTCGACAGCCACATCCAGGTGATCAGCGCCACCACGCCGCCGAGCGCGCCATAGGTCGCGTTATAATTGGCAAAGTTCGCCACATAGACGCCGAAAGCCAGGGTGAGCACCGCCGCGACGACAGCGGCAAAGACCGACCCCGGCGAAAGCCAGCGCAGCGAGGGCTGCCGGCAATCGGGCGCATAGCGGAACAGCACGGCCACGGCGAGCGACAGGACCGCGATCAGGATCAGCCAGGTCAGGACTTGCGCCGCCCCGGCCATCAGCGACATGCCCGGCGCTACCAGAGCCTGCAGCGCGCCGAATGCGCCGACTGCCGCAAACAGCACCGCCGCGGCGACCACGCCGCCCAGCGTGATGCCGAGCGCGGTGAGGTTGCGGTGCAAAAAGCCGCGATTCTCTTCCGCCCCGAACGCGATGTTGAGCGCGACCATCATCGCGCCTGCCCCGTTCCGCGCGCCGAACAGCGCGACGGCGAGCGCGGCGAGAAGCGCGAAGCCCTTGGCCGTGCCGCTCGTGGTGACGATCGCCTCGATCTGGTCGGCGACGATCGCGGCGGCGGACGCGGGCAAGGCTTCGGACAGGCGGGCAAGATGCCCCGCCACGGTCGCCGGATCGGCGGCGAGCCCGTAAAGCAGGATGACCGAGCCGAGCAGCGGCACCATCGCGAGGAACAGGTAGAAGGCAACGCCCGCCGCGATCAGCCCCATGTTGTGGCGGGTCGCCCGGGCCCACCCGCCCCGGATCGCCCGCCACCACACGCGCGGCGCCAGCGAAGCAAGCCCGTGAGGCTGTGTGTGTTGCGGGTTGGAAGGGGCGGACTGAGTGTGGGGCGCGACATCGATCATGGTAAGGAAAGGGTTGGGCAAGGCGACGGTTCCCCCGTCGCCTCCTATCGGTTCTTTTCCCACCGGCCCCGTTTGCGCGCCTAACCCTCGGTGAGCAGCAGCAATTCGAGCTCGACCCGCAGGACCGGCTCCGGCAGCAGGGCGTGGTCGACCGACAGAACCTGCGCATCGGCGACGAGCTGGCCGGGGATCGCGAATTCGTGATCGGGCAGTTCGGCGATCAGGCGGTCCCCCGCCTCGACCGCGGCCACGCCCGAGAACGCCATCGACAGCGTGTGGCGAGTGCCCGCGAAAGTGATGCTGGCCCACGGGATCTCGCGGTGGATGACGATCTGCCCATGACCGTCCGCCAGCGTTTTCAGCGCCGCTTCAAGCCGTTCGCCGGTCTGGCGGCGGCCGGTGCGCGGCAGGCGTTCGCCTGCGGCATCGGCAGCGGGCAATTGGGTTACATCAGCGAACATCGAGCGACTCCTGGGTATTCTGCAGGCTGGGAAAGTAAGTGTTCATGAAATGTTCCACCCGTATCACCATGCGGCGGCGGGGTTCGCGGCCATTGCGCATGTCGAGCACGAGGCGCGGATCGCGCACGGCAAGGCGACCGAACTTGGTGGCCGGCATGCCCGTCCGGCGCAGGAATTTCTCGATGTCCCTGATCAGCAAGGCGACCCTCCTGTTTTTCAACCGCCGGTCGGCCGGCGATTCGCTGTAGGAATAATCCTTAGCTGGCGTCAGAAATCCTACTTGTCTAGGAAAAATACATCATGTAGGAACGATCCATGGTTCACGATCCCACACGTCTCCGACTGGTCGAACTTGCCGATGGGCGGGGTATCTCGCTCTCGGCGCTGTCGAAGCTGATCGGTAGGAATACGACCTATCTTCAGCAGTTTATCAAGAAGGGTAGCCCGCGAAAGCTGGAGGAGAACGACCGGCGCACGCTCGCCCAGTTCTTCGGCGTGGCCGAATCGGAACTGGGGGCGGGCGGAGTGGAGGATAATTCCTATCCTGCGCCCAAAGGTCGGTTCGCGAAGGGCTGGATCGATGTCCCGCGCCTGGCGCTCGGCGCATCGGCAGGGCCGGGGGCGCTGGCCGACGACGATACGCCAGTCGGGCACTTGCGCTTTTCCGAAGGATGGCTGCGCGAACTCGGTCTGCAACCCGGCGCGCTCGCCGCCCTGTCGGTTGCGGGCGATTCGATGGACCCCACACTGGCCGACGGGGACGAGATCCTCGTCGCGCGGGCCGACATCCAGTTCGGCGGCCGGCTGCGCGATGGTATCCATGTCATCCGCCGCGACGGCACCCTATTGGTGAAGCGTTTGCTGTTCGAGCGGGAAGGGCGCGTGTCGGTGATTTCCGACAACAAGGCCTACCCGTCCGACGCCGACGTGTCGCTGGAAGATGTGGAGGTGCTGGGCCGCGTCGTCTGGAAGGGCGGGCGGATCTAGAGCGTCAGCTTGAAGCCGGCATGCGTGGCGGCGAACCCGAGCCGCGCATAGAAACGATGCGCGTCGGGGCGGTTCACGTCGCTGGTCAATTGCACGACATGACATCCATGCGCCCGGCATAGCCCGACCGCGTGCTCCATCATCGCAGCGCCGACCCCGCCTCCGCGGGCCGCCGCGGCCACTCGCACCGATTCGATCAGCCCGCGCCAGTTGCCGCGCCGCGCGATGCCGGGAATGAAGGTGAGCTGGTAGGAGCCGACGACGGCTCCGTCCCGCTCCGCCACGAACAGGCGGTTGCGCGGGTCTTCGCCGATCGCGGCCAGCGCGGCCAGATGATCCTCGTGCGTGGCAATAACCGGATCGCGCGCCGACCCGATCTCGTCCTCCGCCATCAGTTGTTCGAGGGCGGCAAGGTCGGCCGGGGTCGCGTCGCGGAAAGTCAGATCGGACATGTCCTGGCGCCTAACATCGCGGCCGCCCGCTCGGCAATCGCGTCCGTGCCGCCGGGATCGGGCCGTGCCCTCCCGCTCGTGCCGTCCTTCTTGCAATGTCCCCGCGCCCCCGCCACATCCGCTGCCATGACCGACCAAGCCCAGACCGAGCCGCCGATGCGCGCTGCCATCGTCCCCGTCACGCCCTTGCAGCAGAACTGCTCGCTGATCTGGTGCACGAAGACCATGAAGGCCGCGGTGATCGATCCGGGCGGCGACCTGCCGCGCATCAAGGACGCGATCAGCCGCGCCGGCGTGACGCTGGAGAAGATCCTCGTCACTCACGGCCACCTCGACCACTGCGGCAACGCGGGCGTTCTGGCGCAGGACATGGGCGTACCCATCGAAGGCCCGGAAGAGGAAGACCGTTTCTGGATCGCGCAACTCGACGACGATGGTGCGCGCTGGGGCATGGAGGCGCACACCTTCGAGCCGGACCGCTGGCTGCACCATGGCGACAAGGTGACCGTGGGCGAGCTGGAACTGGATGTCATCCACTGCCCCGGCCACACGCCCGGCCATGTCGTGTTTCATCACGCCCCCAGCCACTTCGCGGTCGTGGGCGACGTGCTGTTCAAGGGTTCGATCGGCCGCACCGACTTTCCGCGCGGCGACCACCAGACGCTGATCGATTCGATTACCCAGCGCCTTTGGCCGCTCGGCGACGAGACCACCTTCATCCCCGGCCACGGCCCGATCAGCACGTTCGGCGCGGAACGGCGGAGCAATCCTTTCGTCGCCGACATGGCGTTGAAGCAGTAGGGGCGTCGAAACAGCAGGGTTCGGGCAGAGATCGGCCGAACCCGCTTGCGCGCGCGCGAAAAACCGCTATAGCGCGCGCCTTCGCCGCACCCTCGTGCCAACGGATCGCGGGCGGGCCTGACATCAGGCTTGTCCCGGGCTTCCGGCTCGATTAGGGCGGCACGCAAGATCGTCGTTATTGATTGAACAGGTGCCGAAATGGCTGTCCCCAAGAGAAAAGTTTCGCCTTCCCGCCGTGGTATGCGTCGTGCTCACGATGCCCTGAAGGTCGAGGCGTTCCACGAATGCCCGAACTGTGGCGAGCTGAAGCGCCCGCACAACCTTTGCGATGCCTGCGGCCACTACAACGGGCGCGAGATCGTTTCCGTCGGGCTCTGATCGCCCGCCAGACACTTGCTAGGACCTAGACCATGACCTTGCCGCGTATCGCCTTGGACGCGATGGGCGGCGATCATGGCGTCCGTGTCATGATCGAGGGCGCTGCACTCGCGCGCCGTCGTCATGACCGCTTCAAGTTCCTCCTCGTCGGCGACGAGGAGCGGATCAAGAGCGCGCTCGAAAATCACCCGAATCTGCGCGGCGCGTCGGAGATCCTCCACGCGCCCGAAGCCGTGTCCGGCGACGAGAAGCCGACCCAGGCGCTGCGCCGTGCGCGCAAGACCAGCATGGGCATGGCGATCGACGCGGTGAAGAAGGGCGATGCCGGCGCTGCCGTGTCCGCCGGCAACACCGGCGCGCTGATGGCGATGGCAAAACTGTCGCTGCGCACGATGCCCGGCATCGACCGGCCTGCGCTCGCCGCGCTGCTGCCGACGCTGGGCGATACCGACATGGTCATGCTCGACCTGGGCGCCAACACCGATTGCGACGCGCGCAACCTTGTCCAGTTCGCGATCATGGGCGCGGCCTATTCGCGCATCGCCACCGGCCTTGCCGAACCGCGCGTGCGGCTGCTCAACATCGGCACCGAAGAGATCAAGGGCACCGAATCGCTGCGCGAGGCGGCCGACAAGCTGCGCAAGGCGGACAAGCGTCTGGACCTGTCTTTCGGAGGCTTCATCGAAGCGGACAAGATCAACCGGGGCGAAGTCGATGTCGTCGTCACCGACGGCTTTTCGGGCAACATCGCGCTGAAGGCGGTTGAGGGCGCAGCCCGCTTCGTGACCGACCTGCTGCGTAATGCCTTCCAGTCGTCGCTCCGATCCAAGGTGGGCTTTCTCGTCAGCCGCCCGGCGACCGAACTGCTGAAGCACCACCTCGACCCCAATAATCACAATGGCGCCGTGTTCCTGGGCCTCAATGGCATCGTGGTGAAAAGCCACGGCAGTGCCAATGCCAAGGGCGTCGCCAATGCCGTTGCCGTGACCGCGCGGCTGCTGGAGGAAGACCTGATCGACCGTATTTCCGCCGACCTTGCGCGCGGCACCGACACGACGCCTGCCGGACAACCGGCGTGAGCGGAACCGTGCGCCGCGCCGTCGTCACCGGAACCGGATCGGCCCTGCCCAGGCGGCTGGTCACCAACGCCGATCTGGCGCAGGAAATCGACACCAGCGACGACTGGATCGTCGAGCGTACCGGCATCCGCCAGCGCTACATCGCGGGCGAGGGCGAGACGACCGGCACGCTCGCGACGGACGCGGCGCGCGCTGCCATCGCCGCGGCCGGGCTGACGGCGGACCAGATCGACGTGATCGTGCTGGCGACAGCCACGCCGGACCAGACCTTCCCCTCCACGGCCAGCAAAGTGCAGGAAGCGCTCGGCTGCAAGAATGCCTACGCCTTCGACGTTGGCGCCGTATGCTCGGGCTTTCTTTATGCGCTGGGCACGGCCGACGCGCTGCTGCATCGCGGGATGGGCCAGCGCGCGCTGGTGATCGGTGCCGAAACGTTCAGCCGTATCCTGGACTGGGAGGATCGCACCACCTGCGTCCTGTTCGGCGACGGGGCGGGGGCGATGGTTCTCGAAATGCGCGAATGCGAGGATACGGCGTATGCGCCGGGCATCATCGCGACGCGCCTCCATACCGATGGCGAGCATAACGAGCTGCTCTATGTCGACGGCGGGCCATCGACGACGCAGACCGTCGGCAAGCTGCGGATGAAGGGGCGAGAGGTTTTCCGCCACGCCGTCGTCAATCTCGCCAGCGTGCTGGAAGAGGTGCTGACCGAGACCGGTTATGCCGCCGCCGACATCGACTGGGTCGTGCCCCATCAGGCCAATGCCCGCATTCTCGATGCCACGGCCAAGAAGCTGGGTTTGCCCACCGAACGCATGATCAAGACCGTGGAGATTCACGCCAACACTTCGGCCGCATCGGTGCCGCTCGCCTATGATCTGGCGGTGCGTGACGGGCGGATCAAACCGGGCAACCTCGTCATGCTCGAGGCGATGGGCGGTGGCTTCACTTGGGGTGCGGCGCTGCTACGCATCTGAATCCGGCATGGAATTGCCGCAAATGGTTTCAAACAGGACCAAGTCCCGACAGCGAGAGGGTTTTTTGCGTCGCAGGGATTGGCGCAAGGCCTCCGCTGTGTGATAAGCTTCCCTTTGGAGGTCGCACTCTTGTCGCAATTTGGGGAATTGCAATCCATGCGCTCTGTCGGAACTCTGACCCGCGCCGACCTCGCGGATACCGTCCATCACAAGGTCGGGCTCAGCCGCGCCGATTCGCTGACGATGGTGGAATCGATCCTGCGCCTGATGTGCGAATCGATGGCCAACGGCGAAAACGTGAAAATCTCCGGATTCGGCACTTTCCTGCTGCGCGACAAGGGCGAACGCATCGGTCGCAACCCCAAGACCGGGGTCGAGGTGCCGATCACGCCGCGCCGCGTCCTCACCTTCCGCGCCAGCCAGATGCTGAAGGACCGCGTCAGCGGTTCGTGACGGAACGCCCGGCCGAGACTCCATGCAGGAAAGCCTGTTCGAAGACGGCAAGGATCCGCAAGCATTTCGCACGATCGGTGAAGTTTCCGCCGCGCTGGACATAAAGCCGCACGTCCTGCGCTATTGGGAAGAGCAGTTTCCGACGCTGCGCCCGGTGAAGCGCAGCGGCGGACGGCGCTACTACCGACCCGGCGATATCGAATTGCTGCAGACGATCGACCGGCTGCTCAATCGCGACGGCTATACCATTCGCGGCGCCGTCAAGGCGATCGAGACCGGGGCGACCAAGGCTGCGGAGATGGCGCCCGTCACAGAGCCGGCCCCTCCGACACCGGCCCCGCCTTCGCCGCAGATCGTCGAGCGCTTGCGCGATGCCGTTCGCACGCTGGAGGAAAGCACAGCCGAAGGTGGTCCCGCGCCGAGGATCGACCGCAGCGGCGAAGTCTTGCTGAAGGCCCGCCTGCGCCGCATCCGGGCGCAACTGGCGAGCGCTCTCATCTCGTAAGGTAGAACGTCAGCTCGAGATTTCGGGGCCGAGCGTCGGGTCGAGATCGCGAGGGCGCGTCAGGCAGACGAGCCTGGCACGCGCGCCATCGATGTCCTTCCAGTCGTCGATGTCGAATTCCAGCACGGCAAAGGCGCCGGTTGGATATTTCTGCGCCACGATGTCGCGCAGCGGCGACTGGCCGTCGTCGGCCACGTGATCGAGCACCACGTCCTCCAGCCCCGGATTGTGCGCGACGACCAGCAGGTTGGCGACATCGCCGCCCAGTTCGGCCACCACTTCGTCGATCGAGTCGCTGGTCGCAAGATAGAGACGGCGGTCCTCCGTCCGGTCGACCGGCGCGGCCTTGCCCATGGCGTCGAGCGCGATGTTCAGCGTTTCCTGGACGCGGCGGGCCGGGCTGGCGAGAACACGTTCGAACGGGGCCACCTTCGTGCCGATGAACCGGCCCATGGCCTCGGCCGCGCGGCGGCCTTTGGCACTGAGTTCGCGGTCGAAATCGTAGCCTGACGACAGCTCGTCTTCCGACTTCGCGTGGCGCAGCAGTCCCAGCCGTTTCAAACTTCTCATCCCTCGGTAATCGGGTCCGCAGTCGCACAGGATTCGCCCCGGATCAACATTTGTAAAGCCTCGTCCAGCGTCACCCGCATGACAGGCGTGCCTGCAGGGAAGGCGGACAGCAGACGCGAGGGGAAGGCGGGCGAGAGGACGATGAAGGCGCCCGAATCCTGCCGCGTCCGGATCAGCCGTCCGAACGCTTGTGCCAGCCGCGCGCGGACGATGGCGTCATCGTGCGCCTGCCGTTCGGCCCGGTCGCCTCCGTTCGCGGCGCGGCGGGCGCGGTGCAGGATCGACGGCTTGGGCCAGGGCACCTGCTCCATCACCACCAGCCGCAGCGAATCGCCCGGCACGTCGACCCCGTCGCGCAATGCGTCGGTGCCCAGCAGGCTGGCGTGCGGATCGTCGCGAAAGATGTCGACCAGCGTGCCGGTGTCGATCGGATCGACATGCTGGGCATAGAGCGGCAGGCCCGAGCGGGCGAGCCGGTCGGCAATACGGGCGTGGACGGCGCGCAGCCGGCGGATCGCGGTGAACAGGCCCAGCACGCCGCCCTGCGACGCCTCGATCAGCTGTCCGTAAGCGGCGGCAAGCCCTGCGATGTCACCTTTCTTCACGTCGGTGACGATGATCACTTTCGCCTGCGCCGCGTAGTCGAAGGGGCTTTCCGCCTCGACCGTGCGCGGCAGGACGCCGAGCGCGTCCGCGCCCGACCGCTGTACTGCCCGTTGCCAGTCCGGCCCCTCCGGCGCGCGGTCGCAGAGCGTGGCGCTGGTCTGCAGCACGCCGTGCGCAGGCTCCAGCACGGTGGCGGCGAAAGGCTTCATCGGGTCGAGCCAGCGACGGTGGAGGGCGATATCGAACTCGCGCCCTTCGCCGCGTTCCACCGCCAGCCAGTCCACGAAATCGGCATCGGCCGGCCCGCCCATGCGCGACAGCAGCGCCTCCCACGCGCCGAGCGTATCGATGCGCCAGGCCAGCGAATGGCGCGCGCCTTCGACCCGTTGCCGCCCCTGCGGATCAAGCCAGTCGGGCGGTTCGGACAGGATCGCCTCCAGCCGTCCGCCCAGCCGGATCAGCGGCTGGCGCAGCCGGGCGAGCGCATCGCGCGCCGTCGCCGCGGCCTCGATCAGCGGGCCGTCGAGGTCGACCGCCTCTGTCTCCAACCCGTAGCCTGCCTCGCTCCCCGCCTCGTCACGCGCGTAGGTCAGGCGACGGACGCTGGCGAGCAGCGCTTCGAGCGGCCCCCACGGTTCGCCCTCCGCAATGCGCTGCAGCCAACCGTCGCTGGGCAGGTCGCCCGCCGCTTCGCGCGCGGCGGCGATGGCGCGTTCGCCCTGCTCGTCATAACTGGCGACATCGGCGAGGCGGGCGGCAAGGCCGCGGCGGCGACCCTTGGACTTGCCCTCGGGCCCGATGACCCAGCGCCGCATCTCGATCGCCTCGGCCCCCGAAAGGGCGACGGCGAAAGTCGAATCGGCGGCGTCGAACAAGTGGTGCCCTTCGTCGAAGACGATCCGCGCCGGGCCCTGTCGCTCGCCATCGGATGCACCGGCGCGCGCGGCATGAACCATGACCAGCGCGTGATTGGCGATCACCAGATCGGCCTGCGCCGACTGCCGCGCGGCGCGTTCGATGAAGCATTTCCGGTAATGCGGGCAGGCGGCATAAACGCATTCGCCGCGCCGGTCGGTCAGCGCGGCCAGGCCCCGCTTGCGAAACAGCGTCGGCAGCCAGCCCGGCAGATCGCCGCCGACCATGTCGCCATCCTCGCTATAGGCTGCCCAGCGCGCAACCAAGTGCGCAAAGATCGCTGCGCGGTTCTGGAAACCGCCCTGCAGGGCGTCTTCGAGATTGAGCAGGCACAGGTAGTTCTCGCGCCCCTTGCGCACCACGACGGCCGGGCTCTTGCGATCGGGCGCTGAATTGTCGGGCCAGGCCCGGCGGCTCTCGCGGCGCAACTGGCGTTGCAGCGCCTTGGTATAGGTCGAGACCCAGACGGTCCCTTCCGCCGCCTCCGACCAGAGCGAGGCGGGGGCGAGATAGCCCAAGGTCTTGCCCACCCCGGTTCCGGCCTGCGCCAGCACCATATTCGGCCGGCCCTTCTCGGGCCGCGCCGCGAAGGTCTGGGCGGCGGCGCGGGCATAGTCGCGCTGCCCTTCGCGGCGTTCGGCCTGCTCGCCGGTCAGCCGGTCGAGCTGCGCGGTTACGGCATCGGGATCGAGCACGACGTGCTTCGGCTGGGGGCGCGGCGGCTGTTCCTCCCACTCGGGCAGGCGCGCAAAGAGCCAGCGTTCGGCCCGTTCGGGGCGGCGGACATGCGGCGCGAGCATTCCGCTCCACGGCCATTTCAGCCGGGCGAGCGATTGCAGCGTGCTCCACCCGCCTTCGCGTTCGGCCCACTCCTCGCCCTCGCACTGCGCGAAGAGCCGGGCGGCGGCGCGGGCGAGCAGCAGGGGCACCTCGCCCTCATGCTCCGGCACCGGCAGATCGAGCACTTCTGCCAGGCCCTTGGGCGTCGGCACCATGAATCTGGCGGGATGGACGAAGGCAAACAGTTCCAGCAGGTCCAGCCCCGACAGCTCGGGATAGCCGAGCCGGCTGGCGACCAGCGGGGCGTTGAGCATCAGCAGCGGGGTTTCCGCCGCCGCCATGATCGCCTCGCCCCGCGACAGCGCGCGGACGCTGCCGCCGGCATCGGCAAGCCAGCAGCCGGAATGGCTGGCATGCAGCGCGGGCAGGGGAACGGGATCGGGAAGGGCGGTCTGCGCCATCACGGTTAGATAGGGATTGCGCGAACGCTTGGAAACGGCGCCGAACGGCTATCCCCCGCAGAACTTGAGGAAATCAGGCTGCCCGCGAGTGCAGCGAACCGGCCCGTGCGTGGCAATCGCATCCCGAGACATCTAGCGTCAGCAATGCGGTGATCTGCGCGTCGATCTGTTCGCCATAGCGGCTTTCCAGCGCGCGCCGCACCAGCCGGGCCAGGACCGACGGCGCGTCGTGGCCGCGATTGTCAGGGCCGTGGACGAAGCCCGATACGTGCATCCACTGGTGCATCAGGTGTGCGGCAAAGTTGACGCGGTCGCCCGCCTCGACACAACGTTCGAGGAACCAGCGCGACGTGTAGATCGGCAGGGTGCCGAGCGAGGTTCGACCGATCGGGTCCATCGCGACGATCTTGAGCGAAAGGTCCAGCGCATGGTCGGCGGTGGAGCCGCATTCGCGCCCCGTCACGATGCGTTCCCAGATCTGGTCGCCGGTCATCTCGCGCGTTTCGCCAAGGCCGCACCAGCCGGTGTAGCCATAGTTCGCCTGCCGCACCGAAGCGCCGAAACCCGGCCCCGAAACCGCTTCGCGCAACAGCAGGACACTGTCCTTGACGAAACGCTCTTCGACCTCGCTGGCGCCAATCACGGCATGAAGTTGGACATCTAAGCTCATTCTGGCTCCAACGGCGAGGAACCGGGCGGGTTCCTTCGACTTGCAGAGTAGCGTGGCTGGGCGAACCGGCGATTAACACCAGTTGCGGCGGAAGCCCTGCCAGTGTTCGGCGAGATCTTCGGCCACCAGAACGTCGCCCAGCGAGCGCCCGCCGCGCGTGATGCGGCGCAGGCTTCGGCCGTAGCGGTCGGTCAGTTCGGGACCGGTCTCCAGCGAGAACGGCCCCATGTTGAGCAGTTCGATCAGCCGTGCCGTAGCCGCCTTGCCCAGCACGAGTTCACGGTCGCACCGCGGAGTGGTCGTCTCGGGCGTGTTGATGTCGAGAATGCGGATCTTTTCGCCCGCGAACCAGATGGTATCCCCATCGACCACGCAGTTGCGCCGCGTGACCTGCGCACAAAGGACGAATTGGCCACTCAGCCTGTCTTGCGGCCCGGCGACCGGCAGGGCGGCGGCTTCGGAGTAGAGAGGGCGCGGCGCGAAAAGATCGATGTCGGCCATGCGCAGGAAGATGCCTAGAGCGACCAACGCGAGCGAGGCGGCAAGGATCGCAAAGGCGACCCAGCCGCCATTGGCATAGCCTTTTCGAAGATACGATCTGCGCCGCGAACCCATCGCGGGTGGGTGTCAGGGCAGGGGCCGGCCTGTCAAACCGGAGAGGTAGGGTGCCAACAGGAGTTTGCTGAACCTGTCAATCGTAGCCGATGACCGAGCGGACCGCGCTTTCGAGACGACCGGCCGAGCACGGCTTGGTGCAGACGACGGCGTTGGGATATTCGGCCATCAACTGCGCCGGATCGGCATGGCCGGAATGAAAAACGATCGGCACCTGCATCTCGCGAAGACGCCGTGCGACCGGATAGACGTCACCGTCGAGAAGCTGCACGTCGAGGATCGCAACGTCGGGCTTGGCAGTCTCGATCGCGCCGAGCGCCTTGATGTTACTGGGATGCGGTCCATTGACCTCGAACCCGGCGGCAGTGAGCTGGTCCGCGATGTCGAAGGCGATAATCATCTCGTCTTCGACCAGCAGCACGACGCGGCTGGTGCCCGCCTCGTACCCCGTTTCCTCATAGCCCCAGTCCGCCATTGGATTCGTCTTTTCCATCTTTTCAGATGCCCGGTCCGTTCGGACATCTCTCGGGGGCAGCAAGTCGCAAATGTTGATCGCCCCTCTTTCGGTCCAAACCGTGCAAGGCGGGGAGGGTTCCAAAACAGGACCAATTTTCATAACATTTATTGCACCTGTTTTCGTGCGCGCTCTGCCAACATCGCCGGCGTCAGCACTTGCGGCAGAATTTCCGCTTCCTTTCCGGGATCATACCATGCGTAGAGCGGGACTCCGGCGGCTCCGTGTTCTTCGAGATAGCGAGTGATTTCGGGGTCGCGGCGGGTCCAGTCGCCGCGCAGGACGACCACGCCGGCCTTTTCGAAAGCGGATCTTGTCTCGGACCGGTCGATGGCCGCAGCCTCGTTCACCTTGCACGTCACGCACCAGTCGGCCGTGAAATAGGCGAAGACCGGCTTGCCGCTGGCACGCGCCTCGGCCAGCGCCTTGGCCGAATAGGGCACGCCGCCAAGCGCGACTTCGCTCTGCGGTGCGGCAGGCTCCATCGCCGCACTCGCCGCCCCGGCGACGAGCGTGATGGCAACGGCTGCCAGTACGGGCCAGCCCGCCGCATTGCCCCGCCGCTGCCGCCGACCGGCAAGGACCAGCAGCATGACGACGATCAGGGCCGCGAGCAGCGCCATGCCGAGCAGCGGCATGCCGCCAACCCGCCAGGTCAGCCAGCCGAGCGCCAGCGCAGTCAGCCCCATCGGAACCGCCATCGCGTGGCGGAAACGCACCATCCACGCACCCGGCTTCGGCAGCGCCCGGCGCAGGAACGGCACGTAGCCGATGAGCAGGAACGGGAAGGCAAGGCCGAGGCCCAGCGCGGCGAACAGCAGCATGGCGTGGGCCACCGGCAAGAGCAGCGCCGCCCCCATCGCGGCGGCCATGAACGGGCCGGTGCAGGGCGTGGCGACAAAGGCCGCCAACAAGCCGGTCAGGAACGCGCCGCCACGCTCCCAACCCGAAATGCCGGGCAGGACCATCTCGTAAAGTCCGGCGAGGTTCGCAGTGATCGCCGCGGCCAGAACCAGCAGCAGCACGACCGTCGCGGGTTCCTGCAACTGGAACGCCCAGCCGATCTCCTCGCCCGCCGCGCGCAGGCCCAGCAGCAGCGCGCCCAGCGCCAGCACGGCGACCATGACGCCGCCGGTATAGGCCAGCGCCTCGTGATGCGCGCCGGCGCGGTTGGCCTTGGCCAGCGACAGTGCCTTCAGCGACAGGATCGGGAAGACGCAGGGCATGACGTTGAGGATCAGTCCGCCGAGAAACGCTGCCAGCACCAGCCAGGCCAGATTGCCGGTGTCGAGATCGGACACGCGCGCGAGCGGTGTGCCGCCGGTGGGCACATCGCCCGGCTCCAGCGTTACGGCCAGCCCGTTGCCCTGCGGATCGAGCCGCAGGACCGCATCGAACGCGCCATCGGCGGCGGCTCCCTCTCGCGCGGCGGTCTCGACGATCAGCCAGTTACCCTGGCGCGAGAATATCTGCGGGGTGACATATTGCGCGATGCCGTCCTTCGCCGGGAACAGGTGCGGTTCGGTCACGCTGGCGCCTTCCGCCACCGGGATCGCGATGCGCAGCTTGCCGTCCGAAATGGCGTAGCGCCCCTTGGAGGTCAGCGGCGCGGGCAGGGCCGAGCGCCACTTGGCAAAGGCCGCGCTTTCGACAGCGGCGGTGCCCGGCGGTGCGATCGTCACTGTCGTTTCGAAAGAGCCCTTTTCGGGCACGCAGATCTGGTCGGTGCAAGCGAGCCAATTGGCGGCGAGCTTCACCGGCACGGTCGTCCCCGGCTTTGCATCGGCTGCTACCGTCAGCGGCACGAGAATCGCATAGGGCCCTTCGTAGACGTGGTTCATCAAGGGGCCGATGATCAGCGCCTCGGGCACCGGATATTCGGGCGTGCCCGCGGCATATCCGGCAGGCAGCGTCCAGTCGAAGCTCATCCCGAAACCCGCGTCGCCGGGGTTCAGCCAATATCCGTGCCAGCCCTTGGCCGGGTCCATCGCGATGGCCAGTGTCACCGTGCCGCCGGGCACGACGGGGCCTTCCGCCTCCAGCCGCGCGGCGATGTTGTTCGCGGCGGCCGGAAAGGCGACGAAAGCGGCCAGCAGCGCGACGATCGATGCGAGCAGGCGGCGGATTTGCATGGGGGAGAGGAGGATCATCGTATCCTGTTTCGGGACCGCGGGGCGGGCAGGGCTTGCCTTGCCGGACCGGCACCGCCATCTGTCGGCCAGAGTGTTGGCGCAGTGTTTAGGGATGGCCGGTGCGGCTGTCCAGCAAGGCGCAGCAGGAGGACGACCGATGGCCACAGGACCCGCAACTTTCACGCCCGACCGGCGCGACGTGGTGATCCTGGGCGGCGGGCTGGTCGGCATGACGCTGGCACTGGCGCTGGCGAAGGCGGGTATCTCGAGCCACGTGCTCGACGCCGCCAATCCAGAGGCGCAGACCGCGCAAGGGTTCGACGGGCGCGCCTCGGCGATCTCCACGGCGAGCTGGAACATGTTTTCCAATATCGGCCTGGCCGATCGGCTGAAGCCTTTCGGCTGCCCGATCGAGGCCATCGCGGTGTCGGACCAGTTGAAGCCCGGCGAACTGCATTTCCGGCCCGAGCCCGAGGAAGGCTCGCTGGGCCGGATGTTCGCCAACCGGCAATTGCGCATCGCCCTCTTCGAGGCGGCGCGCGAAGAGCCGCTGATCGCCTTTCACCCCGTTAGCCGCATCGTCGCGCGCGAACGCGGCGAATTCGGCGTGTCGGCCATCCGCGACGATGGCGCGCGCTTTGCTGGCAGCCTGCTGGTCGCTGCCGAAGGACGCCGCTCGCCGACCCGTGACGAGGCGGGGCTGACGGTCGCGAAGTGGGATTATCGGCATCGCGCGCTGATCTGCGGGCTGACGCACGAAAAGCCGCACGGCAACGTGGCGTGGGAGATCTTCTACCCCGCCGGGCCCTTCGCCTTGCTGCCCATGCTCGACGACGATCAGGGCCGGCATCGCACTGCGATGGTCTGGACGGTCGCCGAAAAGGATGCCGATGCCTGGCTGAAGCTGCCGGCCCGCGCCTTCGCGGCAGAGGCGCAGAAGAAGATGGGCGACGTGCTGGGCCGGATCGAACTGGACGGCATGCGCTCGTCCTTTCCGCTGGGCTTCCACCACGCGCCGACCATCGTGGCCGACCGGCTGGCGCTGATCGGCGATGCGGCGCACGGCATTCATCCCATCGCGGGACAGGGGCTGAACCTCGGCTTGCGTGATGTTGCGGCGCTGGCCGATGTGCTGGCCGACGGGATGCGGCTGGGGCTGGAGCCGGGGGATGCGCAGCTTCTGAAGCGGTATCAGGACTGGCGCGCGCTCGACGATTTCTCGGTCGCTCTCGCCACGGATTCGCTGACCTGGATCTTCGGCGTGCCGGGCAAGGCGGCCAGCGCGGTGCGCCGCGCGGGGATGAGCGCGATCGACCGTGTCGCGCCGCTGAAGCGCTGGTTCATGGACGAGGCGCGCGGCGTTTCGGGAACGCTGCCCGCGCTGCTGCAGGACTAGTTTGCGGGCGCTTCCAGTTCCGCCGAAGTCTCCAGCCCGGAAACTGGCGCGGCGGGGCTGCGCTGGCGGATCGGCTGGCCCTCTCCGTCGATCAGCTGCCGCGGTTCCAGCAGCGCCGCCGTTTCGACCAGATCGAGCGCATCGTGCACCGCCACGTAGCGGCGCGCATCCGCGACCCACGGGCGGACGCGATCGGCATTGGGCAGCCGCTCGACCAGCGCCGCCGCCGCATCGACCCGCCCGTCGCCGAGCAGGGCCTGCGCGCGCTCCAGCCGGATTTCGGGCTGCGGCGAAGGGGCGCTGGCTTTGCGCAGGACGAAAAGCCGCGAGACCTCGTTCTTCACCCGCTCCCACCCCGACAGCGTTTCGGGTTCGGCGACGGCGGTATTCGCCAGCTGGTCGAGCCCCGTGCGCAGGCCGTCGAGCGTGACCGGGTTGCGGCTGCTGTTGATGATCGTGCGCACGGCATTGGGCTGCGCATTGCCGAAGCGGAGCTGCAGCTGGTTTTCGAGGTAGCCCAGTGGCGCGCCGCGCTCGATCAGGCGGCGCGCGGCAAAGGCGACGAGCAGCCCTTCGGCGCGGGCGGCATGGCCCGATGCGGCCTCCGCCTGCATGTCGAGCTGGTTCATCCGCCGCTCCAGATCGCCCAGCCGACTGTCCATCGTGCCGGGCGCGGCGAGGGCCGACGAAGTCGGCGTCGCGGCGGTCAGCTCGGCATCGGCGGCTGGGGCTGCGACATCCTCGACCGGGGCGGGCGAGGGCGATGTCGTCAGCCAGCCGCTGTTCCACGCGAACCAGATGGCCAGCGCCGCGCCCAGTGTAAAGGCGATGAGCACCGACACGATCATCGTGCGCAGCGAATTCCGGCGGCGCGGCGCGGCGACAGAATCGGCGGCGGCGTCGGGCGAGGTCGCGGTGGGGGCTGCTTCCATGTGTCTTCTGTTATCCCGTCAGCGGGCTGCTTGGCACATTTGACCGGCCAAGGCCAGCAGGGTGCGATCGTCCGGCCGCTCGGCCACGGCCAGCGCGGCCCAGCCGGTTCCCGCCCGCTCTGCGATGCGCGGGGCAAGGCAGGCAAGGTGGAGCCGCGTGCGCGGGATGCCGAGCCGGTCGACCTCGCCCGCAAAGTGTGCAGCGGCCTCACCCGAATGGAGCAGCACCAGCGCGCCTGATTGCAGCAAACCGGCCAGTGCCGCATCGACGGGGCGGGCCGCGACGCGGTAGCAGGTCACGGTCACCAACTCGACGCCCGGCGGCGGATCGAGCGGAACCCGCGCCTCCCCTGACAGACGCAGCAGGCGGCGATGCTGGTCTGCCTGGGGAAGTACCGACTGCAACCCGCCATGGCCCATGCCGGCTACCGTGAACCCGGCTGCTCGCGCGGCGTCCGCCGTCGCCTCTCCGACGCAATAGGCGGGAAGATCGGTCAGCCCGAAAAGCTTCGGCCCCGCCAGCCGCATCACGTTCGCGCTGCCCAGCAGGATGGCATCGAAGGGGCCGGCGGGCGGGGCCCAGTCCACCGCCATTGCCGCGAAAAGCGGATGAGCGGCGATGGTCAGGCCCATGTCCGCCCCCAGCGAGACGGTTGCATCGCATCCCGGCTGGGGCCGGATCGCTATGATGGGTATCAAGCGGGCGCACCCGAAAAGTGCGTGGCGATCGCCTCCGGCGCGTCGGCCAGAAGGCGGGCGGCCAGCGTAGCGGGACCGTCGCTGTCAGCGGCGAACGTGGCCTCGCCCTCCACCCGGACGAGACCGTCGGGGCTGTAGAGGCGGACGGTCATCGTCAAGTCGTCATGCCCGCGCGTCCACACCGCGATGGGGCTGTGGCAATTGCCGCCCAGTGCCAGCAGCAGAGCGCGTTCGGCCATCACCTGCGCGCGGGTCGGCGCGTGGTCGATGACGGCCAGAGCGGCGCGGGTCACGGCATCGTCAATGCGGCACTCGATGCCGATTGCGCCCTGCGCCGGGGCGGGCAGCCATTCGGGCGCGTCGAGAGGCGTGCCGACACCGGTTTCGCCAAGCCGCTGCAGCCCGGCCGCCGCCAGCAGCGTCACGTCCGCCTCGCCCGCCTGCAGCTTGGCGAGCCGGGTCGCGACATTGCCGCGAAACCCGACGATGGTGAGATCGGGCCGAAGGTTCAGCATCTGCGCGGCCCGGCGCGGCGCGCTGGTGCCGACCCGCGCGCCGGGCGGGATCGCCGAGACCGAACGCGCCCCCACCAGCACATCGCGCACATCGGCGCGCGGCAGCAGCGCGGCAATGGTCAGCCAGTCGGGCCGGATCGTCTCCACGTCCTTCAGCGAATGGACCGCGAAATCGATGCGCTTTTCGTGGAGCCAGCCGTCCAGTTCCTTCGTCCACAGCGCCTTGCCGCCAATCTCGGCCAGCGGACGGTCCAGCACCTTGTCGCCGCTGGCCAGCACGGGGACGATCTCGACCCGGTCATGGTCCCAGCCATGCGCGGCGCACAGCCTGTCGCGCGCCTCGTGCGCCTGCGCCATGGCGAGCGGCGACTGCCGCGTGCCGAGGCGCAGCGGGAATGCGGGCAGGGGACAGGCCATCTGATCGGACTTCGGTGCAAGGTCGGGCATCGCGGCTTGTGCTAGCGGCGCAAAGCGTTCAGGGAAAGCCGCCATGACGGCCCCCGCGCAATCATCGATCAATCGACCTGTCGTTCCGGGCCCCATCGTGCTCGGTATCGAATCGAGCTGCGACGAAAGCGCGGTGGCGCTGGTCGCGGCGGATCGAACCATCATCGCGCAGGCCATCGCCTCGCAGGACGAGGCACATCGCCCCTATGGCGGCGTGGTGCCCGAAATCGCCGCCCGCGCCCATGTCGAGGTGCTGGGCCCCATGGTCGAGCGCGTGCTGGCCGAGGCGGAGATGTCGCTGCCCGATGTGGACGCCATCGCCGCGACGGCGGGGCCGGGGCTGATCGGCGGGGTCATGGTCGGGCTGGTGACCGCCAAGGCGCTGGCGCTGGCGGGCGACAGGCCGCTGATCGCGGTCAATCACCTTGAGGGGCACGCGCTCAGCCCGCGGCTGGCGGATGCGGATCTCGCCTATCCCTATCTGCTGCTGCTGGCGAGCGGGGGGCATTGCCAGATCCTCGAGGTGCGCGGCGTCGGCGACTATCGCCGCATCGCCACCACTATCGACGATGCCTTGGGCGAGGCGTTTGACAAGACCGCCAAGATCCTAGGCCTCGGCTATCCCGGCGGCCCGGCGGTCGAGCGGCTGGCGCTGGAGGGCGATGCGCGCGCCGTGCCCTTGCCGCGCCCGCTGAAGGGGGCAGAGGAACCACACTTCTCGTTCGCGGGGCTGAAGAGCGCCGTCCTGCGCGCGCACGAGAGCGGGCAATATGCCGCCGCCGACATCGCCGCCGGTTTCCAGCAGGCGGCGCTCGACTGCGTGATCGACCGCACCCGCCGCGCCTTGTCGCTCGCCGGGCCGGTCGGTTCGCTGGTCGTCGCGGGCGGGGTTGCGGCGAACAAGGCGCTGCGCGGCGCGCTGGAGGCATTCGCGGCCGAGAACGGGCTGGCCTTCGTCGCGCCGCCGATCTCGCTGTGCACCGACAATGCGGCGATGATCGCCTGGGCGGGGCAGGAGCGGCTGGCGGCGGGGCTGGTCTCGCCGGGCGGCGACCCGCTCGATTTCGCGGCCCGCCCGCGCTGGCCGCTGGACCCCGATGCCGAACCGGCGCGCGGGGCGGGGGTGAAGGCATGAGCGATATGGCAAAGGTCGGCGTGATCGGCGCGGGCGCCTGGGGCACCGCGCTGGCGCAGATGCTGGCGAGCGACGGGCGCGACGTGCTGCTCTGGGCGCTGGAGCCGGACGTGGTCACCGCCATCAGTGCCGAACACCGCAACCCGCTCTACCTGCCCAGCGCCCAGCTTTCGGAGCAGGTGTGCGCGACAGGCGATATCACCGAATTGGCCGGGTTCGACGTGCTGCTGGCGGTCACCCCCGCGCAGCATCTGGGGCGGGTCATGGCGGGACTGCCCGGTTTTGCCGGCGACCTGGTGCTGTGCTGCAAGGGGATCGAGGCGGGCACCGGCCGGTTGATGGCTGGCGTTGCGCGCGATGCCGTTCCGGGTGCGCGCCTTGCCGTGTTGTCCGGCCCCACGTTTGCACACGAGGTTGCCGCCGGCCTGCCCACGGCGGTCACGCTGGCCTGCGAGGGCGGAGACGCACAGTGGCGCCACCTGTCGGCGGCGATCGCCCGTCCGACCTTCCGGCCATATTACTCCAGCGACGTGATCGGGGCGGAGATCGGCGGGTCGGTCAAGAACGTGCTCGCCATCGCCTGCGGGGTCGTCGACGGGATGGAGCTGGGCCAGAACGCCCGCGCCGCGCTGATCGCGCGCGGCTATGCCGAGATGCTGCGCTTCGGCCTCGCCAAGGGTGCGCAGGCCGAAACGCTCGCCGGACTGTGCGGTCTGGGGGATCTGGTTCTGACCTGTTCCTCGACCAGCAGCCGCAACTTTTCGCTCGGCAAGGCGCTGGGTCAGGGGCGGGACCCCGCCGCGCTGATGGCGAACCGCCGCACCGTGGCCGAAGGCGCGCATACCGCGCCGGTGCTGCAGGCGCTGGCCCGCGACATGGGGATCGAGATGCCGATCACCGACGCGGTCTGCGCGCTGCTCTCGGGCCAGTTCGGCGCGCGCCAGATGGTCGAGAGCCTGCTGGCCCGCCCGCTGCGGAACGAGGGCCGGGTCGATAGCGCGGAGCCGGCCCGGTGACCGATGCCAGGGTGCCCGCGCCCGGCAACGGCGTGCGGGATGGTGCGGCCCCTGCCGCGGCGGAGCCCAGCGCCGACATGGCCGCCCTCGCCAAGGGCGGTCGCACCAACTTCCTCGGTTTCCTGCTGCGCCTTGCCGCGCGCCTCCCGTTCCTCTTCATCGCTGGGCGGCTTTACGGCGCGGATCAGTTGGGCCGCTTTGCCTCCGCCCTCATCGTCATCGAGATCTGCGGCCAGCTGGCCACGCTGGGCCTGAAGCGCGGCCTCGCGAAGGAACTGGGCGAGGAGGCGCGGGCCGATTCGCATGTCGTCGCCGACGGTCTGCTGCTGTCGCTGCTGACGAGCACGGTGTTTGCCGCCCTGCTCGTGGCGTTTCCCGAACCGATGTTTCCGAACGGGCGCAATTCCGATCTCGACCTGTGGCTGCCGCTCGCCATTCTGATGCTGGCGATGACCGAGGTGATGCTGGCCGCGCTTGCCTATCGCTACAACATCGCGGCCACGGTGCGCAGCCGCTCGGTGGTGGAGCCGTGGACGATCTCGATCATGGCGGGGATATTTTGGCTGATCCCGGCGACGCGCGACGGCGGGCTGGCGCTGGCCTATCTCGCCTCGGTCATCGCGGCGGCGGCGACCGCCCTGGTGCCGCTGCTGCGCGATTATGGCCTGCCACATGGCTGGCGCCCGCAAGTGGTGCCGCTGGCCCGCATCGCGCGGGAGAATTTCCCGCTCGCCATGGCAGACGCCATCGAATGGGGCACCCGCCGGCTCGACATCGCGATCCTCGGTATCTTCGTCAGCCCGGCGACGGTCGGCATCTACTACATCGCACAGCAGGTCGCCTCCCTGCCGCAGAAGCTGAAGACCAGTTTCGAGCCGATTCTCGGCCCGGTCATCGTGCGCAAGCTGAAGGAGAATGACTATGCCGCCATCGCCCGGCAGGTCTGCCAAGCGGGCTTCTGGATCATCGCCGCACAGGCTGGCATCGGGCTGGCGCTGGGCATTCCGGGCGAGGGCGTGATGGGGCTGGTCGGCCCGCAATTCGTGTTCGGCACAGGGGCATTGTCCTTCCTGCTCTTCGCCGAGGTGGTCGCGGCAACCGCCGTGGTGTCGGAAGCGGCGCTGATCTACCTGGCCCGGCTTAAAAACCTCGCGATTTCGGCGCTGACGGTGGCCCTGCAGGCGGGCCTGACGGTGGCGATCATCGCGGCGTTCCGCGCCATGGGCTTCAACGAACTGTTTCAGGCGGCGGGCGCGGCCATCGCGCTGGCACTGGCGCTGGGCTTCGCCTCCTTTGCCAAGTCGCGCTTGCTGGCGCATATCCTCGGGCAGCCGATCAACAACTTCCGCTGGCCGCTGGTCTGGGCGGTCGCGCCGGCGGTGGCGGTGGGCTACGGCTTCACCTATCTGCCCGAATGGATCGAACTGGCACTCGGCATTCCGGCGATCCTGGCGACATACGGCTATGTCATCTGGAAACGCGGCTTCGGGCCGGAGGATCGCATCCTGTTCAAGAGCGCCAAGGGCGGATCGACCACCGACGAAGAGACGCCTTCGCCCGATGCCGAGCTTTCGCCCGATCGCGCGGCGCGCTAGCAGGTTCGGGCCATGGCAAATTCCTTCCCCACCTCCGCCCGCATCGCGCTGGGTGCCGTGCTGGTCGTGCTGGCGGCCCTGCTGGCTGACCGCATGTTTGGCGCGGCGCTGGTCGAGCGGCTGGAGCGGGATGCGCAAGTCGCCATCGCCGCGTCGGGCGGCAAGGGCATCACGGCCAGCTTCCGCACCAGCCAGGGCTGGGGCACGCGCCATCCCACGCTTTCGGGCGGAGACGATCTCGACGTCGGCACCCGCGCACGCGTCGCCCGTGCCATCGCGGCGGTCCCCGGCGTCGGCGGTGTCCACTGGGCCAAATTGCGCGTGCGCCCCCGCGACACATCCGCCCCCATCGAAACCGGCCCGTTCCATTGTGAGCGCGACGTGGAGGCCCTGCTGGCCGTTCGCGTCATCCGCTTCGGCGAGGGCAGCGCCGATATCGATCCGGCCAGTGGCGTGCTGCTCGACGAAGTGGCCGCCGCGCTCAGGCCCTGCAGCGGCAGCATCATCGCCGTCGCGGGCCATTCCGATGCAGTGGGCGATGCGGCGGTGAACCTCAAATTGTCGGGTGAAAGAGCGCAAGCGGTGCGCCAGGCCTTGGTGGTTCGCGGGTTGCCGCGCGATTCGATCCGTTCCCAAGGGTACGGATCGGCCCGCCCGGTCGAGGGGTTGGACCCCGAGGATCCCGCCAATCGCCGGATCGAGTTCTCGGTCCTGTCCATCGCGCCGCAAGTACCGACTCCGGTCGACACGCCGGACGCGGACTAGGGGAGGAGGGGCCGTGCCGTTGTGGATCGAATTGATGGTGGCGATGCTGATCGTCTATGGCGCTGCGGTGTCGCTGACGCTGGCGTGGTTCTCGCGCAGGCGGCGGCTGGCCGAATTGCGCCGGGTGCGCGCCACGCGCGAGGCCGGTTCGCGACCGGGAACGAGGAACGAGGAAAAGACCGATGCTTGAGATGATCCAGGCCAACTGGGTGGCATTCACGATCGTCGCCGTGCTGGCGGCGATCATCGTGCTGTGGCTTTTGTCCCGCCCGAAAAAGGAGCGGATCCGCAGCCACCGGCCCGATGTGCTGGACGAAGGCGTCGGCCCCGCCCGCCGCAACCAGGCGCTGATCGACAGCGCGCCGGCCGCCAGCGGGGTGGCTCACGAACACGAACCGCCGCTCGCGCCCGAAGGGATGGCCGGCCTCGACATCGCGATCGGTGCCGCCGCGCTCGCGCATGACGAGCACATGCATCACGCGGCCGAAGTGGCCGACCAGATGCCCGCGACCGCAGAGGATGCGCAGGCCGTCGCCGCCGCGATCAAGATCGACGCCGCCGATCATCCCGAGCGGGCCGACGACCTGCTGCGGATCAAGGGGCTGGGCCCCAAGATCCTTGCCATGCTCAGCGACATGGGCATTTCGCGCTACGATCAGATCGCGGCATGGAACGACGAGGACGTGCAGCGCATCGACGCGCAGCTCGGCCGTTTTTCGGGCCGCATCACGCGCGACGACTGGCGGACGCAGGCCGAATACCTCGCCCGCGGCGACCACGCCGGTTACGAAGACAAGTTCGGCAAGCTCTGACGCGTCAGGTGGTCGGGGTGCCGGGGATGACCGGCACCTTGTCGCCTTCGCCCGGTGCGCCCTTGATCACCGCGTCGGCGCTGGGCTTGCAAGTGCGGATGACGTCGGCGGCGATGCTGCTGGCGGGCGAGATGACCTTGCCGCCGCCCGCGACGGTGACGTAAAAGGGCCCGCCGGTCACCGCGACCCAGTGCGGATCGTCGGAGCGCAACGCCCCGCGCCATGACTTGCCGTCATTCTCCACCTTCAGCCGCAGGATGCCGCGATAGCCGACGAAGGCGAGCAGCGCCTTGGCGCCGTTGTCGGACCCGATGTTGCGGGTGACCGAGACCATGCCGTCCTTGCAGGTCAGCGCGACGAGCGGAACCTTGCCCGGCTCTCCGTAGGTGACCAGTGCGCCGCCGTCGTGCCACTTCGCGTCGGGCGGATCGATCTCTCCGGGCATGGTTTCGCTGCGGGCTGGCGGGGCCTGTCCGTCGCGGCTGGCCAGTTCGAACTTGGTCACCGGCTCGCTGTCGCCGCCGTCGCGCCCGGAACAGGCGGCGAGTGTGGCGGCAGCGGCTAATGCGATCAGGGCAAGGGCGCGGTTCATCGCGCAGGGCGGTAACACCGCGCGCCATGGGGCTAAAGGGGGCGGCGCGCAGTTGTCCCGGATTTGCTTCGGCATGTCGCAAACGGGGCGGTCAGGCAGCGGTCGTCACCGCTTCCACTTCTTCTGTACCTTGCCGTAGCGGGTCTTGCGCGTCCCGGGCTTGCCTTCGTTGCTGCGGCCCACGATCGGCGCGCGCTTCTGGTCGTCGGGCAGGCCCAGTTCGTCCGCCTCCAGCCGGCGGATCTCGTCGCGCAGTCGCCCTGCTTCCTCGAACTCCAGATCGGCGGCGGCGGCGCGCATGCGGCCTTCCAGTTCCTCGATATAGGCGCGCAGGTTATGCCCGACGAGGTTGTTGCGCTCGTCGTCCTCAAGGTCGACGACCAGCCCGTCGCGGCTGGCGGTATCCGCAACGATGTCGTGGATGTTGCGCTTGATCGTCTGCGGCGTGATGCCGTGTTCGAGGTTGTATTCCTCCTGCTTGGCTCGGCGGCGGTCGGTTTCCGCGATCGCGCGTTCCATGCTGCCGGTCATGCGATCGGCATAGAGGATGACCCGGCCATCGACGTTGCGCGCGGCGCGGCCGATGGTCTGGATCAAGGACGTTT
>CAYRLC010000010.1:0-37802 GCA_964424995.1 uncultured Croceicoccus sp. | reverse complement strand
GCCAGCGGGACGCGGTGGACGGTGATGTCCTCGCCGTGGACGCCGCCGCCTTCGCCGACTTTCGTCAGGCCCCGGGCGATGACGAGGGTGAAGCTTTCGGTGACCATGCCGGGACTGGAGAAGAACTCGCCCGCGTCGATCAGTTCGGCGGCGCGGTAGCCGGTTTCCTCTTCCAGTTCGCGGCCTGCCGCATCCATTGCGCGTTCGCCTGCCGCATCGTCGGTATCGCCGATCAGCCCGGCGGGCAGTTCGATGCAGGGGCGCTGCAGCGGGGTGCGGAACTGCTCGACGAGGAGGACGTGCCCGTCATCGATCGCCAGGATCACCGCCGCGCGGATCGATCGGGCGCGGCCGACATATTCCCAGCGGCCCCGCGTCTTGGCGACGATCCACTTGCCCTGCCACGCGATCTGCTCGTCGTGGTCCATGTCGCCGATGGTCATGCGGCGCGTGTCACAGTTCGATGAGCCTGTCGGGCAATTCGTTGATGTCGCCTTCGTGCCGGGGGAAATGCGTGGCCAGCACCTTGCCCACTTCGGCGACGGCGGCGGCCATCCCTTCGGCGACGCGGCCCTCGCGCACTTCGGCGATCATCGTCGCCATCGCCTCGCCCCAGACTTCGGGTTCGACCTTGTGGACGATCGCCTCGTCCGCGACGATTTCGGCGCGGTGTTCGCGCATCGACAGGTAGATCAGCACCCCGGTGCGGCCATGGGTGCGACGCTCGGCCCCCACCTTGAACAGATCGACCGCGCGGGCGCGGACCCGGCGGGTCTTCACCGGAGAAGGGACAAGCCGGTATTTTAACGGGCGCCACAACTGGATCGCCCACATGCCGAGGAACTTGAGAATGCCGACCCCTGCGGCAATCGCGAAGATCGCGCCCGGCGACCACGCAGCGTTCCAGTTCCCGGTCAGCCGGTCGAGGATGCCCAAGTAGAAATGCGGCACCACCGCCATCACGGTCAGCGCGGTGAAGGCGGCCAGCGCGCTCCAGGCGAGGGCGATGTCGGAATAGCCGTCGGAGCGGTCGGCCAGCACGGTGACGATTTCGCCCGCCGTGTGCGCCTCTGCCGCGGCGACCGCTTCGGTGACCAGCTTGTGCTCGGCCTCGTTGAGGTAGGCAGGGCGCATCACCAGCCCCCGCTCGCCCCGCCGCCGCCGGACATACCGCCGCCGAAGCCGCCGAAGCCGCCGCCGCTGCTACCGCCGCCGAAGCCGCCCCCGAAACCGCCGCCACTGCCGCGCCCGGCATGGCGGGCTATCTCGCTAGCACCCCACATCACGACCCACGGATCGATGCCGCCGCGCCGCGAATGGTAACGCCGCCCGCCGCCACCGCGCCCGAAGATGACGATGAAGAAGATGATCAGCACGACCCAGAAGACGATGCCGCCGAACCCGGCGCTGCCTTCCGAACCGGCCGCTTCCGCGGCCGCTGCCGCTTCGGCCACGGCCTTGGCATCGGCAGGGGTGCGGTCCATCTGGGTGATCAACTCATCCAGCCCGGCATTGATGCCGCCCGGATAGTCGCCCGCCTTGAACCGGGGCAGGATCCGGTCGCGGATGATCCGGCCCGACAGGATGTCGGTGACATAGCCGTGGAGGCCATAGCCGACCTCGATCCGCACTTTTCGGTCATTGGGCGCAACCAGCAGCAGCAGGCCCTGGTCCGTCTCTTTCCCGCCGATGCCCCATGTGGCGAACAGGTTGGCGGCGTACATCTCGATCGTCTCGCCATCGAGCGAGGGGACCGTGGCGACGACGACCGCCCGACCGGTGCGCTGGTTGTAGTCGCGCAGCCGCGCGTCCATCGCCGCTTCCTCGGCATCGGGGATGATCTCGGCACTGTCCAGCACTGCCCCTGTGGGCCGGGCGGGATAGGCGGCCTGCGCCGGGGAGCCAAGCACCCCGGCGACAAGCGCCCACAGCGCGAGGATGCGGACGATCGGGCGCATCGGATGGATCAGTTGGCAGCCGCGGCGGGCTGGCTGGCCGTGCCGGCGTTGTCGTTCGCCGCCGGAGCTGCCGGAGCGTCGCCGCCCATCGTGCCGAAGTCGACCGTCGGCGCGTTCTGCGCGTCGGGCGCCGCGTTGAACGGCTCCATCGGCTTGGCGCCATGGATGATCTTCGCGCCGATCACGTCGGGGAAGGTGCGGATCGTGGTGTTATATTCCTGCACCGCCTCGTTATAGCGGACGCGGGCGACGTTGATCTGGTTCTCGCTGCCTTCCAGCGCGGTCATCAGGTCGGCGAAGCGCGCCTGGCTCTGCAGCGTCGGATAGTTCTCGACCACCGTGCGCAGCTGGCCGAGCGCCTGCGTCAGCTGGTTCTGCGCTTCGGAGAAACGGCGCAGTTCTTCCGGGTTCGACAGGTCTTCGGTGGTGATGTTGATCGCGGTGGCGCGGGCGCGGGCCTCGGTCACGTTGGTCAGGATCTGCGTTTCGGAGGCGGCGGCGGCCTTCACCGTGGCGACGAGGTTGGGCACGAGGTCGGCGCGGCGCTGGTAGGCGCTCTGCACGTCGGCCCACCTGGCCTTGGCGTTTTCCTGCGCGGTCGGCACCGAATTGATGCCGCATGCGGCCAGCGTCAGCGCGGCCAGCCCGGCGATCGCCAGCCTGAGTGCGCGGGTGATGTTCGTGGTGGTCATGCTCTTCTTCGTCCCCTTCGATCAGGCCCTGAACTGAGGCCCGGGCGCGGGCGCGCCTCTTTGCCGGTGTGTTAGAGATATAAAGCGGTTTGGGGCCGGTGCAACACGGTGCCGACGGCAGATGGGGAAGATCGCGGCGATGGCGGTGGACAGGCCGCGATCCTGTTGGTGATTGTAACCTGCACGGGGTTGCATCGGCGGGCCAAGGCGGCAGGATGCGCCGCGGGTCGCAGAATGCCGTCGCAGCGGGAAGGGACACGCACATGTTTGCCGAATTCAGGAAGTTCATCGCCCGGGGCAATGTCCTCGACCTCGCCATCGGTGTGATCATCGGCGCCGCCTTCGGCAAGATCACCACCTCGCTCACCGAATCGATCCTGATGCCGTTGATCGGCGCGATCTTCGGCTCGGTCGATTTCTCGAACAAGTTCATCCAGCTCGGCCCGATTCCGGCGGGCTACGAGGGTGCTCTCGACAACTATGCCGCGCTGAAGGCGGCGGGGGTGCCGATGATCGGTTACGGCGATCTCATCACCCAGATCCTCAACTTCATCATCATCGCCTTTGCCCTGTTCCTGCTGGTGCGCGGCGTGAACCGAGTGGTCGAGGCGGCGGAGCGCGACAAGCAGAAGGAGGCCGAAGCCGCCCCCGCGCCGACCGAGGCTGAGCTGCTGGCGCAAATCCTGGCCGAACTGAAGAAGCAGGGCTGACGCTCACTTCACATTAAGATCGGCATCGCTATATAGGGCGAGCCGGTTTCGGCCGGCTATGGCGATAAACTGCGGTGTGCAATAGGCACAGCGGACCCGGGGGCAGTACCCGGCGGCTCCACCAATATCTCCGTTGTCGGGGGTGGATCATGGGGCCGAACCAGGATCGACGTGTGTTGAAAAGCACTGTTTTCGCTCGGGCTGAGTAACCCGTTAAAGGCTCAAAAACCCACAAGTGCCAACGACAACGAAGCACTCGCTCTCGCCGCGTAATCTGACGGCCTAACGGCCTGATCTTACAAAGCTAAAGCGCGGTTGGACCGCACCGGGCAACAGAAGCGGATACCGGGGGCCCGGGGCGGGCCTAGCAACAGAACCGCCCCACCTAAGCGCGATTGAGTGCGCAGCGGTTCGGATGTTCCGACGGTCGTCGCCCCAAAGAATAGAATCGCGGGCCTAGCAACAGAACCGCCCCACCTGACGCGCAATTGAGTGCGCAGCGGTTCGGATTTCTCGACGGTCGTCGCCCCAAAGTCATGTGATCCGGGTGCGTAGCAACAGAAGCCCCCACCTTTCCCGCCCTGGCTTTCCCCCTGTATCCCGATCTTCGGCGGTGATATGCTGTAACTCGTGCCGCGTGGCTGCGCGGCGCGACGACGACGGCCCGCCGCGTCGGCATACCCGGACCTGGCCCCACCATCCGCCGATCCGCGCCAAGCCCCCTGACGGGCCGATCCCACCACGCGGAGCACGCGGGCGGGAATGACCGAGAGGAATGGCGATGCACAAGATCGGTGACGAAGTTCACATCCCCACCAGCGAAGCGCGCGGCGGCGAGACGCCGCACATCATGCGCTGGGTTCTGCTGTTCTCGTTGTTGCTGGCGATCGTGCTGCTGTCGGCGGTGTGGATCACCGGCGCATGGCGCGCGTCCCCTGCGGACGGCTGGCCGGTATCGGCGGAGCAGCACGCACTGGGCGGCTGACGCGGCGGATCGGGGCTGCGAGCGGGCCGCCGGGGTAGGGCGGCCTAGAGCAGTGCCTATCCTTGCGGCGCGGGATCGGGCGCGGCGATGCGTCCGAAGAACAGCAGCGCCCCGGTCTGCCGGTCGCGCAGGGCCATGATGAACGGGCGGTCGACGATCATCACCGGCCCGCGATGGATCGGCGCGGACGACTCGACCATGATCACGGTGGTGACGGCGGCGGCTTCGGTGCCCTTGTCGTCGACACGCAGGAACGTCGCGTGGATGACGTCGCTGATCATCACGTCGTTCTTCGTCATGCCCGAAAAGTCGGCACAGCCGTCGGCAAAGGCGCAGCGCAGGCCCGCATTCTGCAAGGGGCGGGCGAGCGAGCCGGTGAACTTCGCCTCGAACCGGGGCATGGTCAGCTCCAGATCGGCCTTGGGCAGGTCGGCCACGGCGAAACGCCCGGTTCCGCCCTGTGCGACGGTGCGGAAGTCGGCGGGCGAAAGCTCGCGCTCCCATTTCGCCAGCGTGGCGGCATCGCGCGGCAGGAAGACCTCGGCCACGAAGCGGTCATTGGCGCCATAGGGCAGCACCGCCGTCTGCCCCTCGGCATCGGCGCGATAGGCGATCGGCGCGGTGCGCGTCATGCCGGGCAGCACCCGCTTGCCGCCATCGGCGAGGCGGAAGGTCAGCGGGCCCGCCTTGTCGAAGGCGGCCATCCACTGCGCCTTGAACCAGACCGCGTTGGTCAGGATCGCCGCGGTGGTCGCGTCGAGCGCGCCGGGCTGGATGATCGAGGGGATGCGACCGCGCGTCTCCTTCGATGCCCAGTCGTTGATCGCCTTGGCCGCGCCGCTCGCGTCGTTCGCGAAATCGAGCCGCTGCGCCGTCGCGCCGAACTGGTCCCGCGCCGCAGCCATGTAGGCGGGCTCGACCGCCAGATCCTGCCGCAGCCAGATCGCGTTGGCGACCGACAGGGCCACCCGCGCGTCCCCCGTCGCCATCAGCGCCGTGTTGTACGCCGCGACGCCGCGTTCCTCCCCGGCCTTCCAGCCCAGCACGTCGCGCAGTTCCGTCTCCGTCGTGCCGCGCGCTCCTGAGACGGTGAGGCCGATCCCCTCGGCCAGCGGCAGCGGCGAGATGAACAGGTTGTCGCTTTCCCCCGATTGCGCGACGAGCGCCGGGTATAGCCGCGCGGCGAGCCTTTCCTGGCCGGCGCTGAGGTCGGCATCGGTAAAAGCTGCGAGCGTGACGGCCGGCGCGGACCCGGCTGGCGGCTGGGCACTGGCGGCCGGAGCCGGTTCGTCGCCGCCGGGCGTGGCGCTGCTGCATCCGGCCAGCGATGCGGATAGTGCAAAGGCCGCGACCGATACGATCAGACCTTTGCGAGATGTCATGCCCTGTCCCCGATCCTCTGCGATGAACGAAGAAAATGGCGCTGTCGCGCTGACAAGGCGTTGAACAAGACAACGGTGTTTCCCGAGCAAGCGACGCAAAAAAAGGGCGCTTCCCGAAGGAAGCGCCCGGCAGTTGGCTAGCAGTTCTTCAAAAAGATCAGGTTTCGGCGGGCAATGCCTTGGCCTGATCGGAAGCTTTTTCGTGACGGATGCAGTCGAGGATCTTGGCCCCCGCCATGAATACCGAACCGGTGCAGGCGAGGAACAGAAGCCAGCCACCGACACCGGGATACTGGCCCAGATAGACCGTTCCGCGTTCGATCGCACCAAGGGCCAATGCGTAGATCACCATGAACGCTTCAAGGCGCGTCTTGATGACGAGCAGGCGTCCCAGTTTCCTGATCTTCGCGAAAGCCAAGGTCGGCTTACCCCTTCAAACCTGCGTCCGATCGACCCGGTCACGGGTCTCACCGTTAAGAAAACAGTAACCCGTCGCAAGTTCCGAAGCAAAAGCGTTAACCAAGTTCGTGAAGGCTCAGGCAGTCGAGCATGAATTTGCGCGCCATAACGATACGTTCGGCCAGATCGGCGCTGCCGATTTCGGCCGGATCGATGCTTTCGGGCCAGTAATTCTCCACCACCGCCGCCATCGAATCGATCTTTTCCGCGGTCATCAGGAAGCGCGAATCGACCGTCGCGGGGTCGGCCACGACGCGCAGGCGCAGGCAGGCCGGGCCGCCGCCATTGGCCATCGACTGACGCACGTCGACCGGCAGGACATGGCGGATCGGGCCGTTGCCGCGCGCCATCTCGTCCAGCCAGCCCTTTACGTTCGGGTTGTCCATGCACTCGCTCGGCACGACGAGGGCCATCGTGCCGTCGGGCAGGGTGAGGAGCTGGGCGTTGAACAGGTAGCTGCCGATTGCATCGGCCAGCGACACGCGCGAGGCCGGCACCTCGACGATCTCGGCCCCCGGCACCGCGTCGCGGATCGCCGCATAGGCCTCCTCGCGGTCGGCGAAAGCTTGTTCGTGGGTGAACAGCACGGTCTCGTTCGCGACGGCGACGACGTCGTTGTGGAACGCGCCTGCCGCGATCGCTGCGGGTGCCTGTTCGATGAAGAGCGCCGCTTTCAGCCCGTGGCGGCGGGCGATGGCGCGGCTGGCCTGTTCGTGCTGGCGCGCGGGGAAGGGGCCACCCGGCTTGCCGTAGACGAAGATCTCTGCGCAGGTCTCGGCGTGGGCCGCGCCCATGCGCATGTGGTTGGCCGCGCCTTCGTCGCCGAACGTGGCGGGCACCGGGCCGTGGACGGCGAAGTGCCGCTCGTCGGCGAAAGCGACGCTCAGCTGCGCCAGCGTATCGGGCCATTCGATCGACCGGTGCGGCATGGTGACGAGGTTTGCGACCGAAAGGTGGCAGCGCCCGTCGGCGGTGTCGGGCGCGGGGCTGACGGTGGCGGCATTGGCGGTCCACATCGAGCTTGCCGACCACGCCATCGCGGTCAGCGCCGGGTCCGCACCTTCGCCGGTCGCCATCGCGTCGAGGAACGCGGCGTTGGGCCGGGGCAGCGGCAGCAGCACACCCTGCGTCAGGCCCAGCGCCATGTTGTGCCGCATCTTGGCCAGCCCCTGCAGCGCGGCGGCGCGGGGCCAGGCGATCTTCCCCGCATTCTTCGTGGCGGCAAGGTTGCCCAGGCTCAGCCCCGAATAGTTGTGGCTCGGCCCGACAAGGCCATCGAAGTTGATCTCGACCAGTGCCATCCCGGCCCCTCCCTTACCGCGGTGCCCAGCAGACGGTGTCGCCCGGCGCCACCCGCAGCGCGGCGCGGGCGGGCGCGTCGATGGCGACCGATCCGTCCTCGTTCGCCTGGATCTTCGCCATGCAGCAGCGGAAAGAGGCGAGCCGACCGGTCGCGACCAGCGCGCGGCGCCCGTTCGCGGGTTCGGCGCTGTCCACCGTGGCATATCCGGCGGCGGCGATGGTGCGCACGGCGTCGGTGCGCGCGGTCATCGTCGGCCCGCCGTCGAAGATGTCGATGTAGCTTTCCCAGGCGAAGCCCTCTTCCTCCAGCATCCGCATGGCGGGGCGGCCGGTTTCGTGGGGCACGCCGATGGCGGTGCGCGCATCCTCGCTGATCATCGCGACATAGACCGGGTGCTTGGGCATCAGGTCGGCGATGAACTGGTTGCCGTTCAGCGCATTGAACTCGTCCGCCTCGCGAAAACCCATGCCGAAGAAGCGGCCGGCGACACCGTCCCAGAACGGCGAGTTGCCGTGGGCATCGACGATTCCGCGCAGTTCTGCCAGCAGCCGGTCGGCAAAGCGGGCGCGGTGCATGGCGATGAACAGGTAGCGGCTGCGCGCCAGCAACATGCCCAGCCCGCCCGCCCGCGCGGAGGGATGGAGGAACAGGCCGCCGACCTCGCTCGACCCTTCGAGGTCGGTGACAAGCTGGAGCGAGCGATTGCGGAACGTGCGGTCCAGTTCGCGCGAATAGGCGGTGTGGCTGGTGATACGATAGGAGTAGAACGGCCACGACCCGCCGATCTGACTGAAGATCTGGCAGGTGCCGCGGATCGCGCCGGTCTCGGCATCCTCCAGCATCATCACGAACAGGTCGTCGGCGATCTGGTTGTCGTCGCGCGCCAGGGCCGCTTCCGTCCGGGCGAGCTTGGCGGTGAGCGCCGGGCGGTTGGCGGGCAGGTTGGTGAACCCGCCGCCGGTCAGCTTCGCCATCTCGTACATCGCCTCGAGATCGTCGGCGCGGGCGGGGCGCATCACGTAAGTCATCAGGAGTCCTGTATCAGAGCCCGGTGGTGGCCAGCGAATGCAGCACCAGTGCGGAGAGTTGCGCCCGTTCGGCGAGCGAGTCCACGATCATGAATTCGTCCGGCGAGTGGATCGATCCGCCCCGCACGCCCATCGTGTCGACGACCGGGACGTGCGCGGCGGCGATGTTGTTGCCGTCGCAGACCCCGCCGGTATCGCGCCGCGCGAAAGGCAGGCCGAGCAGGGCCGAGCAGTGGCGCACCGTGTCGAACAGCGCCTGCGCGCGCGCATCGACCGGCTTGGGCGGGCGCGAGATGCCGCCGTGGAGATGCACGCCGACGTCGCGGCTTGCGGCGATCTCGTCGAGCAATGCCTTGAGCGCGAGGGTGAACGCCTCTGCCGCTTCGGCGCTCCTGGGCCGGATGTTGAAGCGCAGCACGGCATGGTCGGGCACCACGTTGTTGGCCGCGCCGCCCTCGATCTTCGCCGGGTTGATCGACAGGTCGGCATGGCCCATCGCCGCCAGCCGCACCGCGATCTCCGCCGCCGCGACAAGGGCGTTGCGGCCGTCCTGCGGATTGCGGCCCGCATGGGCGCTGCGCCCGGTGACAATCACGCTGTAATTGCCCGACCCGCCGCGCGCGCCCGCGAAGGTGCCGTCGGGCAGGGTCGACGGCTCGTAGGTCAGGGCCGCGTACTTGCCGCGCGCCAGCCGCGCGATCAGCGCCGCGCTGCCGCCGCTGCCGGTTTCCTCGTCCGAATTGATCATCACGTCGTAACCGACCCGGCCCGCTTCGGGTGCCATCTCGAACAAGCGGAGCGCTTCGAGGATGACGGCGATGCCGCCCTTCATGTCGGCAAGGCCGGGCCCGCCGAGCACGCCGGGTTCGATCTCGCGCACGTCGCGAAAGCCGGTGTCGGCGGGAAAGACGGTGTCCATGTGGCCGGTCAGCAGCAGGCGGCGATCCGCATAGGGGCGAACCGAAAGCACGAGATTGCGCCCGCGCTCGATCAGAGTTTCGCGCCCCTCGGCATCGACCGCGCTGACCGGGGCGGCCTCTTCCAGCGCGACTTCGCCCGGCAGCGCCGCAAAGGCATCGGCCAAGGCATCGGCCTGCGCGGCAAGGCCGGCGAGATTGCCGGTGCCGGTCTGCATCCCGCTCCACGCCACGGCGCGGCCCAGCATGGCGGGCGCGTCGACCCGCTCGACCATGGCGGCCAATGCGGGAGAAAGGGGAGTGGCAGGCGGTTTCATCGGCAACGATTCCTAGCGGCGAACCGCAGCCTTGGCCAGTCCCGAGCGGGCACCCTGCCATGGCGGCGGGCAAGAGGCCATGTGCCATCGTCGGGCTTGCCACGGGCGCGCATGGTTGGCATGAGCCGCCCCGGCGAATCTACATCCTCCCTCTCCGACGACGCGCGACAGGCCTGAACGGCGTCGCGCGGCGAAGGATCGTGACATAACCCTTTGATGAAAAAGGCAGGCAGGCAATGGTTGATCGCGTCGAAAAGGCTGGACTTCAGGTCGAAACGGCACTCGCGCAGTTCGTGGAGAGCGACGTTCTGGCTCCGCTGGGCATGGACGCCCGCGCGTTCTGGCAAGGATTTGCCGACCTTCTGGCGAAGCACGCGCCCACCAACCGCGCCCTGCTCGCCAGGCGCGACGACCTGCAGGCGCAAATCGACGCATGGCACAAGGCCCGCGCCGGCAAGCCCATCGGCATGGGTGAGTACAAGGCCTTCCTGACCGAAATCGGCTACCTCGTCCCCGAACCGGGCGCGTTCGAAATCGGGACCGAGAACGTCGATCCCGAGATCGCGACGATGGCCGGGCCGCAGCTGGTCGTCCCCGTGCTCAACGCCCGCTTCGCCCTGAATGCCGCCAATGCCCGCTGGGGCAGCCTCTACGACGCGTTCTACGGCACCGACGCGCTGCCCGATGCGCCGCAGGCGGCGGGTAAAGGCTATGACGCGGCGCGCGGCGCGGCGGTGGTCGCGGCAGGGCGCAAGTTCCTGAACGAGGCGCTGCCCGGCTGGGAAGCGGCGCTGACCGGCGGCGATTGCCCGCACGAATTCGCCACGCTGACCGGCGGGGCCGAGGGCGTGATGTTCAAGCACAACGGCCTGCACATCGAGATCCACGTCGACAGCAGCCATCCCGTCGGCGCGACCGACGTACTCGGCATTTCCGACGTCGTGCTCGAATCGGCGCTGACCTCGATCATCGACATGGAAGACTCCGTCGCCGCCGTCGATGCCGAGGACAAGCTGCTCGCCTATACCAACTGGCTGGGCCTGATGCGCGGCACGCTGACCGCCGAATTCCAGAAGGGCGGCCAGACCCTGGCCCGCTCGCTGGAGGCCGACCGCACCTACCGCGCGGCCGATGGCAGCAATTTCGACCTGCCGGGCCGCAGCCTGCTCTTCGTGCGCAACGTCGGCCACCTGATGACCAACCCGGCGATCCTGCTGCCCGACGGCAGCGAGATCCCCGAAGGCATCATGGACGCGGTGATCACCAGCGCCATCGGCCGCCACGATCTCGAAGGCCTCGGCCAGTTCCGCAACAGCCGCGCCGGCTCGATCTACATCGTGAAGCCCAAGATGCACGGGCCCGAGGAATGCGCCTTTACCAACACGCTGTTCGACGCGGTGGAGGACCTGCTCGGCTTGGCGCGCCATACCATCAAGGTCGGCGTGATGGACGAGGAACGGCGCACCAGCGCCAACCTTGCCGCCTGCATCCATGCGGTGAAGGACCGCATCGTCTTCATCAACACCGGCTTCCTCGATCGCACGGGCGACGAGATGCACACCTCGATGCAGGCCGGTCCGATGATCCGCAAGGGCGCGATGAAGACCAGTGACTGGATCGCCGCCTACGAAAAGCGCAACGTCGCGATCGGGCTGAAGCACGGCCTGTCGGGCAAGGCGCAGATCGGCAAGGGCATGTGGGCCGCGCCCGATCGCATGGGCCAGATGCTGGTCGAGAAGATCGGCCACCCGATGACCGGCGCGAATACCGCGTGGGTTCCGTCGCCCACCGCCGCGACTTTGCACGCGCTGCACTACCACCAGATCGACGTCTTCGCCCGCCAGAAGGACGTGGCGGCAGAGGGCGTGCCCGCGATCGAACGCCTGCTCACCGTGCCGCTCGCCGACGGGGTGAACTGGTCCGAGGAGGAACTGCGCGAGGAACTGGACAACAATGCGCAGGGCCTGCTCGGCTACGTCGTGCGCTGGATCGACCAGGGCGTCGGCTGTTCCAAGGTGCCCGACATCAACGACGTCGGCCTGATGGAAGACCGCGCCACGCTGCGCATCTCCAGTCAGCACATGGCGAACTGGCTGCTCCACGGTGTCGTCACCGAGGAACAGGTGCTGGACTCGCTGCGCCGCATGGCCGCCAAGGTCGATGCGCAGAACGCGGGCGATGCCGCCTACGAGCCGCTTGTCGGCAACGAGGATGGCTGCGCGTTTCAGGCCGCGAAGGACCTCGTCTTCAAGGGTGTCGAGCAGCCGTCGGGCTATACCGAGCCGCTGCTCCACGCATGGCGCCGGGTTAAGAAGGAGCGCGTCGCCGTAGAGGTTTGAACCCCGGCTGTTTCGCGGTGGCGGCAAACGTTTGAATCCAAACGAATCGCCACGACCTCGTGTTTAGTCTATGATCCCGCGGGCAGGGGTTGCGCCTTTGCGCCTTCCCTGACCCGGCTGGCGCAGGGGCGCCGCAACGGGGTCGCTTTCGTGAATCGGGCCAGTTTGGACATCAGCGCGCGCCTCGAAGCGCCCGCCGCCCGGCTGGGGGCGGAGGCGCTGTTCGGCCTGTTCTGCGCGCTGGTGATGATCGGCCTGCGCGGCGCGCTCGACGTGGTGGCCGATGGGGCCGGGCCCTTCGCGATGGTCTATCCCACGGTGCTGATCGCCACGCTGTTCGGGCACTGGCGCGGCGGGCTGGTCGCCTACCTGTTCAGCTTCTTCTACGCCTGGTGGTACGTGCTGCCCTACAGCGGCAGTTTCGAGTTCGAACTGGCGAAGGACGCCATTCGCGTCGCGATCAACGCCATCGCCGTCGCCGTGGTCGCCATCCTGGCCGAGGCATTCCGCCGCGCCGTGAGCGAGGCGACCGCGATGCGCGATGTCGAAATCGAACGGCGCGGCATGCTGATGGCAGAGCTCGAGCATCGTACCAAGAACAACTTCGCGCTGATCGTCAGCCTGCTCGACATCCAGCGGCGGCGCACCAGCGATCCGGCGGTGGCAGAGGCCATCGAACAGGCGTCCGGCCGGGTCCACACCTTCGCTCGTGCCTATGCCAACCTTGTCGACAGCCAGGGTGAGGGCAGCAGCGTCGAGATGGACGTTTACCTGCCCGAAGTCGTGCGGCGCGTCACCGATGGTGCGTTCCTCGATAACGTGCGCGTGGTCACCAGCATCGAGACATGCACCTTGTCGCGGCAAGTCGCCGTCGGCATCGGCCTCTTCGTCAACGAGGCGCTGACCAATTGCGGCAAGTACGCCTTTCCCGAAGGCCGGGCGGGACAAGTCGAGATCGATTTCACCTGCCGGGGCGAGCAAGGCTGGCAGGCGACGGTGCGCGACGACGGCGTCGGCGAGATGGCGAGCCCGCTGCCGGTCGCGGGTGCGGGCGGGATGGGCGGCGGCCTGATGCTGGCCTTTGCTCGGCAGGCCGGGGCGACTTATGCCGCAAGGCCGCAGGATCGCGGCCATTGCGTGACGCTGACGAAAGATTAGCGCGCGCTCAGGCGCTCAGCTTTTCCGCGATGGCGACGAATTCGCCGACCGACAGCGTTTCGGCGCGCCGTGTCTCGTCGATGCCCAGCGCGGCGAGGGCGTCGAGGGCGCCGGGCAGCCGCTTCAGGCTCTGCCGCAGCATCTTGCGCCGCTGGCCGAAGGCGGCCTCGGTCACGGCCTCCAGCACCGGGCTGTCGACATGGGGCGGGGCGGGCACCGGGGTGACGTGGACGATGGCGCTCATCACCTTGGGCGGCGGGGTGAAGGCGCTGCGGTGCACCTTCATCGCGATGCGCGCCCGCGAACGCCACTGCGCCAGCACCGACAAGCGGCCATATGCGCTCGTATCCTGTTCGGCGACGATCCGCTGGGCGACTTCCTGCTGGAACATCAGGGTCAGCGACACCCACTGCGGCGGCCATTCCCTCCCGCTCATCCACCCGGTGAAGAGTGCGGTGCCGACGTTGTAGGGCAGGTTGGCGACGATGGCATAAGGCCCGTCGAACAGCGTCGCCGGATCGATCGCCATCGCATCGCCCTGGATCACCTTCAGCCGACCCGGAAAGGCCGCCGCCACTTCGGCCAGCGCGGGCAGGCAGCGCGGGTCCATCTCGATCGCTGTGACCCTCGCGCCGGCGCGCAGCAGGGCCCGCGTCAACCCGCCGGGTCCGGGGCCGATCTCCAGCACGTCGTGTCCCTCGAGCGAACCGGGGATGGCGGCGATCCGGTCGAGGAGCTGTTCGTCGAGGAGGAAGTTCTGGCCCAGCGCCTTGGAGGCCGAGAGGCCGTGCTGGCGGATCGTCTCGCGGATCGGGGGGAGCGTCATGCCGCCGCGGCACTCTCGGCCACGCGGCGGCTGGCGCAGTCGGCAGCCATGCGGATCGCCTCCACCGTCGGGCCGATGCTCGCCTGTCCGCTGCCCGCGATGCCGAAGGCGGTGCCGTGATCGGGCGAAGTGCGGATGATCGGCAGGCCCAGCGTGACGTTGACGCCGTGATCGAAATCCAGCGCCTTCAGCGGGATCAGCGCCTGGTCGTGATACATGCAGATGGCGACATCGTAGAGAGCGCGGGCCTGGGCGTGGAACATCGTGTCGCCCGCCATCGGGCCGGTCACGTCGATGCCCTCGCTGCGGAGCTGTTCGACCGCGGGGACGATGACCTCGATCTCCTCCGCCCCGATGCGGCCCTGTTCGCCCGCGTGGGGGTTCAGGCCCGCGACGGCGATGCGGGGGCGAGGCAGGCCGAAATCGCGGGCCAGCGCGCGGGCGGCGATGCGGATGCGGCTGACGATCAGATCAACGGTCAGCGCCTTCGCCACATCGGCGAGCGCGACGTGCACGGTCATCGGCACGACCCGCAGCGAGGGGCCGGCCAGCATCATCACCGCGTCGGCGGCCTTGACCCCGCAGGCGGCGGCGACGAATTCGGTCTGTCCCGGATGCGCGAAGCCCACGTCCTGCAGCCCCGCCTTGGCGATGGGGCCGGTGACGAGAGCCGAAGCCTCGCCCGACACGGCGAGATTGGCGGCAAGGTCGAGCGCGGCGAGCGCCAGCGCGGCACCCTTGCGCGTCGGTTCGCCCGGCGTGATGGCGAGCGGGCCGAGATCGATGACCGGCAGGGCGTCGGCGAAGCACTGCGCCGCCTGTTCCATCGACGCGACGGAGTGGACGGGGACACTGCCCGCCACTTGCGCCAGATGCGCCGCGCTGCCGACCACGGCGAAAGGCGGAAGGCCCAGTTCGCCGCGAGCCAGCCATGCGCGGACGAGGCATTCGGGGCCGACACCTGCCGGGTCGCCGCACGACGCGACGAGCGGTCCGACCTGTGTCATGCCCCTGATCCCCTTATGCGACCGGCCCCCGCAAGGGCCCGGTCATGCCGTCAGTTGTATTCGATTACCGCGTCGCGGCGCAGGTCGCGCAAGTAGATCTGCGCGCGCTTGTTGACGCGCTCGTCCTCGATCTGGCCCATCAGCTCGTCGAAGGTCGGGCCGCCGGCCATCTGCGGTTCGGTCTTGCCGCACAGCATCAGTACGCGCACGCCTTCCTCCGGCGAACCGAAGGGCTGCGTGATTCCGCCCTGCGGCAGGTTCATGACCACGTCCTGCAACTGCGGGGGCAGGTCCTTGATGCGGATGTTGTCGTTGCTGACGACTTCGGCACCGATCGCCGCCGCGCCCGATTCCGCCGCGCCGCAACCGGCGATGCCCTTCACGTCGGTGGCGAACTTCTTGGCCTTCGCCTCGACCTGAGCCTGGGTCATGCCCGGGGCGAACTGGATCGAGATCTGCTTCAGGCTGAGCAGCGCCTCGCGCGCGTCGGTCATCAGCACCTTGCGCTTGTCGATGAGGTAGAGGAGCGAATAGCCGCCGCGCAGTTCGACCGGGCCGACCAGCTGGCCGGCCTGCATCGCGTTGGCCGCTTCGGCCAGTTCCGGCGGCAGCTGGCCCAGACGCACCCAGCCGAGGTCGCCGCCGACCGCCGCGGTCGAGGCCTGGCTGAACTGCCGGGCATAGGCGACGAAGTTGCCGCCCTGGCGCAGCTGGGTCATGATCTGTTCGGCCTGGCCGCGCACTTGCGGCTTGGTATCGGCGGTGGCGGACAGGAAGATTTCGCCCAGACGGAATTCGTCGGTGCCCTTGTCGGCCTTCAGCTTGTCGAGCCGTTCCTTCACCTCTTCCTCGGACACGTTGATGAAGGGCGCGATGTTGCGGCGCAGGATGCGCTGCCACGAAAGCTCGCCCTTGATCTGCCGCTTCATCGAGGCGGGGGAGGACTTCACCTTGGCGAGATAGGCGCTGAGCTGGTCCGGCGTCATGCCGAAGTTCTGCTGCGCGACGCGGTTGTAGGTGGCGTCCACCTCCGCATCGCTGACGCCCACTTCGGACGCCTCCGCCTCCTGGATCTGGAGCGTTTCGTCGATCAGGTTCGACAGGACCTGCGCGCGCAGGCGCTCCAGCTCTTCGCCCTGCGTCGCGCCGCGGTTGGCGGCGAGGACGAGCGCGAGGCGCTGGTCGATGTCGGTGCCGGTGATGATCGTGCCGTTGACGATCGCGGTCGCGCCGCGGAACGCGGGGGCCGCGACGATCGCCGGGTTGGCCGGCAGGTCGAGCGGGGCACTGGCGCCGGGGTCTTCCTGGTTCGCGGCGGCGGCGGCGGGGGTGGGTGCCTGCGCGGCCAGCGGGCCGGCGACAAGCGCGCCTGCGCCGAGCAGCAGCGCGATCCGCCCGGCGGTGCGCGCGAAGTTGCCGCGCATCGTACCCAATTCGCCCAAGGTCATATTCAAGCCTGACATCCCTTTACGCACGGTGGCCCCTGCCGCGATGGCGAGGGCCTCGATCAGGGGCGCATGGCGGTTTCCGGCTTAACCATTGCTGAGCCGCACGCCCCCTGTACGAGCAACGGCGTTTAGGGGGCACCCGACGCGGAGGCAACCACGATGGCGCGCGGATGACGGGAAAAATGCCCGCCGCCATGCGAATCCCTGGGGCCGGCAGGCACCCATCGGACTAGCACCGGTCGGACACGCGCCAGTCGGACAGCACTGGTCCGTCAGGCAGCGATCAGGGCGCGCCGAGGTTCTTCAGGCGGAAGCGGAACAGGAAGGTGTTGCCGTCGCGCGCGTCACCGTTGTCGAAGCGGTCGTTGCGCCAGGTGAAGGCGATCTCGATGCAGTCGTCGGCATAGGCGACACCCAGCCGCGTGCGCAGCGGATCGAACCCGTCGGAAGTCAGCGAGGCGTCCTCCGCCTTGTCGGTCAGGTTGATGACGGTCGAGCCGAACACCGACCAGTAATTGGCGAAAGCGAGACGGGCGGCAAGGCGCAGTTCCTCGCGGTCGCGCAAGTCCTCCAGCGTATCGGGGATGTCGCGGTTGAGCCGCAGGTAGCCCGCCTCGACATAGGTCTTGCGGCTGCCGACCGCGAGATCGACCTCGGTCCGGCGGGCGGCGAGGTTGTCCTTGTCCAGCCGGAAGCGGTGGGTGAACGACACGAAATCGCGGAACCGCACTTCGGTCCGCCCGACGATGTCCGACGTCTGCGAGGTGAGGCCCGTGCCGTCGGGCAGGATGTCGTTCTGGCTCGACAGGCGGTAGCTCTGCCCGACATTGGTGCTGATCCGCCAGCCCGGCGCGGTGAAGCGCCAGTCGAAGCCGTACGTGACGCGGGCGCCGTCCTCGACCCGGTCGTAACCGGGGAAGCGGTTGAGCGCGAAGAGGTTGGAATCTTCGAGATCCACCGCGCGCGCATCCTCGTTCGGGATGGCGAGGTTGCGGATCGGCGGGCTGGCGACCAACTGCAGGCGCGGGGTCAGCACCTGCTGCCCGCCGGCGAAGGCACCGACCAGCGGCCATTTGACATCCGCCGCGCCGATGGCGACGCCGCGGGTCTGCCAGCCGGATTCGCCGCGATAGAAATCGACCGTGGTCAGCGCATTCTCGTTGGAGTGATAGACATCGGCGCGGGTCAGCGCGGTCAGCGTCAGTTCCTGCCCCCACCGGGTCAGCTTGCGCAGGCTCCACGTCGCGCCGGCAAAGGCGCGCTGGGTGTCCTGCCCATCGTCCCGCTCCAGCAGCAGGGTATTGGCCTGCAGCATGATGCGTCCGCCCAGCAGCGGATCGGCAAGGCGGCGGCGATAGTCGATCAGCGGCAGCGCGAAGGGCACCAGTCCCTGGTCCTCGCCCTGCCGTAGGGTCTGCGCGGTCCAGCCGGTGACGCTGAAGTAGCTGTCCTCGTCGATGCGTTCGGCCGAGATGGTCGAGCGCAACCGGTCGTCGCGGCTGATGTCGTAGCGGCGCAGGAACGTCCGGTCGGTGGTCAGCCGGATCGAGTGCGAGACCGACCAGTTTGGGTCGATCTGGAACCGGCCGTTGGTGTCGATGTACCCGCGCAGGTCCTTCTGCGTATCGGCCCCCACGACGGTGCTGTCGCTGACCGGGATTCGCGAGCTGTTGGTGAGGTAGCCGGTGACCTGGTAGGCCCCATCCTCGGTCAACGCGCGGTACTGGCCCGACAGCATCGGCAGCACCTTGGTATAGATGCTGCTGCCCAGCGTCAGTTCGCGGTTTTCCGACAGGCGCCAGTAGTATTCGCCGAGGATTTCGACGCCGTTCGAATCGGAAAACCGCAAGTTGGGCGTGCCGAACCCCGATGTCGGCTTGCCGTCGGTGCGAACCCCCAGGCCCGGCAGCGGCAGCAGGCGCAAGCCGAACAGTTCGAGCCGCGCGCCCTTGAAGCTGATCTGCTTGGTATCGGCATTGAAGTTCACCTGACGCGCGGTGATCCGCCAGGTCGGTTCCTTCGGGCAGCCCTGCGGTGTCTCGATCGCGCAAGGGCTGTAGGCGGCGTAATTGAGCTGGACCGAGCCGTCGTCGGCCCGCGTGCCGTCGCGCGCGGCGAGGCGCGCGCCGCCTTCGAGCACGACCAGCATGTTTTCCATCGCGCCGGCGCGCAGTTCGTCGGTCAGTTCCAGCCGGTCGGTATAGACGACGTTGCCGTCGGCATCGCGCAGGCGGACATTGCCGCTGGCGACGATGACCCCGCTGGTGCGATTCCAGCTGACGGAATCGGCGGTAAGCTGCTGGTCGGCGCGGCGCAGGATGACATTGCCGGTGGCGGTGACGGTGTCGTCGCCGTCGTTGTAGCCCAGCGCATCCGCCTCGAACCCGATCGATCCCTCGGCGGGCGCGTCGATCTCGAACGGTGCGACGGGCTTGGGCTCGGGATCCTTGCCGCCGGTCCAGAAGAAATCGGATTCCGCCTGCGCGGTCTGGGCGTCGCTGCGGCCCTCCTTGCCCATCGCGGCATCTTGCGCATGGGCGGCAGGCGCGACGGTCGTGACCAGCATCCCGGCGACGAGGCCGGCGGCCAGCGCCGCGCGCGACGTGTACGGAGCTAGGGCCCTGTCCGCCCATGCGCGCACGAGGAGCGCGGATCTGCCCCCTGAGCGCGCGTCAGGCTCGGAATGGCGATCCCCGGCGGGACGGCCTTGGCGTGCGGAAACGGTCATGCTGTAAGGTGTCTGCGATCCGGGCGGCATGGGTTGCCTATCGCACCGCTCATCCCTAACTGCAACGGCGATGGCGCGGCTTTCCTGCTATCTGGCGACCGGTGGTCGATTCCGGTTTCAAAAGAGACTATATAGGCCGCACGACCGATCCTTGAGGAGTCCCCATGAACATCCGTTTCGCCAGTGAAGTGCCCGCCGACGTCCGCCTCGTGGCGATGGTTGCCGATGCCGATACCCTGCCCGGCGGCTTGCCGCGCGCGGTGACCGAGGGGGCGACCGCTTCGCGCTTTGCGGGCAAGCCCGGACAGGTCTTCGACGGTTTTGCCGAGATCGACGGGGCGGTGCGCCGCATCGCGCTGGCCGGCGCGGGCAAGGCCGACGCCGCCGAACGCCTCGCCAGCCTGGAAAAGGCGGGTGCCGGATTGGCGGGCCGCTTCCTGACTTCGGGTGAAAAGGCGATCGCGGTCGACTTTGCCGGTTCAGGGCTTTCCGCCGAGCAGGCCGCCGCGGTCCTGATGGGCCTGCGCCTACGCGCATGGCGCATCGACACCTATCGCACCCGGCTGAAGGACGAGCAGAAGCCGACCCTCACCGACGTGATCGCGGTCAACGCGCCCGCCGGCACCGATGCCGCTTGGGACGATGCCGCCGCCGTCGCGCTGGGTGTCGAGTTCACGCGCGAGCTGGTTTCGGAACCGGGCAACGTGATCTATCCCGAAGCTTTCGTCGAACGCTGCAAGGCGCGGCTGGAAGGCACCGGCATCGAGATCACCGTGCTCGACGTTCCGGCGATGGAGAAGCTGGGCATGGGCGCGCTGCTCGGCGTGGGGCAGGGTTCGTTCCGCCCGTCGCGCATCATCGCCATGCACTGGAAGGGCGGCGACGAGGGCACGGCCCCGGTCGCCTTCGTCGGCAAGGGCGTGACCTTCGACACCGGCGGCATCAGCATCAAGCCCGCCGGCGGCATGGAAGAGATGAAGTGGGACATGGGCGGCGCCGGCGCGGTCGCGGGCACGATGGTCGCGCTCGCCACGCGCAAGGCGAAGGCCAACGTCGTCGGCATCTGCGGCCTGGCCGAGAACATGCCCGACGGCAATGCCCAGCGCCCCGGCGATATCGTCACGTCGATGTCGGGCCAGACGATCGAGGTCATCAACACCGACGCCGAAGGGCGGCTGGTGCTGTGCGACGCGCTGACCTGGACGCAGGCGACCTTCAAGCCTTCGCGCATCGTCGATCTTGCCACCCTGACCGGCGCGATGGTCGTATCGCTGGGGCATGAAAACGCGGGCATCTTCTCGAACGACGATACGCTGGCCGATGCGCTGATCGCGGCGGGCAAGGAAAGCGGCGACACGCTGTGGCGCTTCCCGCTCTCGCCCGCCTACGACAAGCAGATCGACAGCCAGATCGCGGACATGAAGAATGTCGGCTCGCGCTGGGGCGGTTCGATCACTGCGGCGCAGTTCCTGCAGCGCTTCATCGAGAACGACACGCCGTGGGCGCACCTCGACATCGCGGGCGTGGTCTGGGCCGACAAGGCCGGCGCAACGTGGGAAAAGGGCGCGACCGGCTACGGCGTGCGCCTGCTCGACCGCTTCGTGCGCGACACGGCAGAGGCCTGACTGAGGCAGAGTGAGCGGGGCTCGGAGAGGGACAGGATTTGCGGGTCGATTTCTACCACCTGTCCCGCGACCCCGCGCCCGTCGCCCTCGCCCAGATTGCGGCCAAGGCGATCGGGCAGGGCCGCCGGATGCTCGTCGTCAGCGCGGATGAGGCGCAGCGCGCGGCGCTGGCCGATGCATTGTGGGAAGCGCCCGGTTTCCTCGCCAACGGGATGGCTGGCGACGTGGGGGAAGCGGTGCAGCCGCTGCTGATCGCCGACACGGCCGCCACGCCCGCCAACGGCGCGCTGATCGTGGCCTTGGCCGATGGGCTCTGGCGCGACGAGGCGCTGGGTTTCGAGCGGGCGCTGCTGCTGTTCGACGAAGCGACCATCGACGATGCGCGCGGCGCCTGGCGGATGCTGGGCGAGCGCGAGGATGTCGAGCGGCACTACTGGAAGCTGGTCGACGGCCGCTGGGTCGTCGGGCCCTGACGCGATGCGCGTGAACCGGCTGGTGACCTGGCGCGAGGCTGCGCTGATCCTGACGATGCTGCTCGCAGCCTGTGGCGGCAAGGATCGCGACCGGCCCTATAGCGAGGACGAGGACGTCGCCTACGCGCCGGGCGGCAAGCCGCTCTCCGCCGGAGCCGCCGCCCGCGCCGCTGCCGGGGCCGACCGCACGCCCGACCTGCCGGCCGGCATCGCCGTCTATCCCGGCGCGCGGGTGGAGGCGGCGTCGAACGTGGCGATCGCCGACAAGCGGCGCGGTACGCTGGTCGCCATGACCACGCCCGACAGCGCGCAGAAGGTCGCCGACTGGTATGCCGCCACGGCGCGCAAGGCGGGCTACACGGTCGCCACGCCGCTGCGCGCAGGAACGCTTGTCGCCGTCACCGGTGAGGCGGCGGACGGGCGCGAATTCAGCCTCTCCGCCTCGCCCCGCGACAAGGGGGCATCGATCCAGCTGGTCGCCAGCGTGGGGGTGCCTGTCACGCAGCCGACCGCTTCGGCCCCATAGCCCCCTTGTGTCCGCGCGCGCCGGGCGCTAGGGGCGCGCGCAACGCGCCGTGGGCGCGGCCATTTTCACGCAATCCAAGGATATTCCCATGGCGGTTACCCGCACCTTCTCGATCATCAAGCCCGACGCCACCCGTCGCAACCTGACCGGCGCGGTCACCAAGATGCTCGAAGACGCCGGCCTGCGCGTCGTTGCCAGCAAGCGCATCCACATGACCCGCGAACAGGCCGAAGGCTTCTACGCCGTGCATCGCGAGCGCCCGTTCTTCGGCGAACTTTGCGAGTTCATGATGAGCGAGCCGGTCGTCGTGCAGGTGCTCGAAGGCGAAGATGCCGTCGCCCGCAACCGCGACGTGATGGGCGCCACCAACCCGGCCGACGCCGCAGAGGGCACCATCCGCAAGACCCACGCGCTGTCGATCGGCGAGAACACCGTCCACGGTTCGGACAGCGACGAGAACGCCAAGATCGAGATCGACTACTTCTTCAAGCCCGAAGAAATCGTCGGCTGATCCCACGCGATACCCTCAAAAGTGAAAGGGCCGCTTCCCGGTGGGGAGGCGGCCCTTTTCGTTGGCGCTGCCGTCAGTCGTAGTGTCGGTCAGAAGGCGTCGGCTGCATCCATCAGGGCCGTGAGCCGCTTCGGCGCAACGCTGCGCCAGCTGCGTTCGAGCCAGCCGCGCACGTGATCCCAGTCGACACCGGGGCGGTTGAGGATGAGGCCGGCCCAGCCGCTCGCCCCGTAATAGGCCGGGCGGAACCAGACGTCGGGATCGCGCTCGACCAGCGCGGTCAGTTCGTCCGGCCCGTCGGTCTTCACCAGTACCGCGACATGCGGCTCGCCGTGGTGCCGGTCGTTGAAATAGGCGAAGAACTTCCCGCTCTTGCCCCCGGCGCGCCAGCCGGGCGAACCGTGACTGTCGCGCGCCTCCACCTCGGGCAGGGACAGCGCTAGCTCGCCCACTTTTGCCAGCAGCCAATCGGCGCGGTAGGGGCGGGTGACCAGTTCCTCCAGCGTGCGCGAATAGAGCTGGTGTTCGGCATAAAGGACGCGGCCCGCCAGCGTGTCGGGCGTATCGGTGGGCAGGATCGCCACCGGCGTCTGGCCCAGCACCGGCCCGTCGTCGAGCTCTGCGGTGACGAGGTGGACCGAGCACCCGGCATGGCTGTCGCCCGCCTCTATCGCGCGGGCATGGGTGTCCAGCCCCTTGTACTTCGGCAGCAGCGAGGGGTGGATATTCAGCATCCGGCCTTCCCAGCGGCGGACGAATTCGGGGCTGAGGATGCGCATATAGCCGGCAAGCGCGATATAGTCCGCCCCTGCGTCCAGCACCGCCGCCTCCATCGCCGAATCGTGCTCGGCGCGCTTCATGCCCTTGTGCGGCAGCGCAAAGGTCGCGACCCCTTCGGCCTCGGCCAGCGCCAGTCCCTTGGCGGCGGGATCGTTCGATCCGACCAGCACGATCTCGTACGGGCAGTCCGCCCGGCGGCTGGCATAGAGCAGCGCCGCCATGTTCGATCCTGTCCCGCTGATCAGCACGGCGACGCGGGCTTTCGGGGCAGGGTGCGGGTTGCTGGCGGTGGACATGGGCTGCGGCAACCTCGGGCGGCGTGGAACGGGACGGGCGCAGCGCGGTTTCCATGTCCTATGACAAGGTTCCCCCGGCGGCTCGGCCGCAGTCCCTACGCCGCGTCCCCCGACCTGGCAATAGACGCGGGAGCCACGCCCCGATGACCGCCCCGTTCCGCCCGCGCGACGAGGATCGGGCCTATCTGCGCCGCCTGCTCTATACGCTGGCCATCGCGGCGGTGCTGCTCGTCGCATGGCGTGCGGCGGACCTGCTGCTGCTGGCTTTCGGCGCGGTGCTGGGCGCGGTGGTGTTCCAGAGCGCGGGGCAGATGTTCGGCAAGCTGGGCGTGCGCAATGCCGACATCGCGCTGGGGCTTGGCATCTTCTTCTGCCTCGCCGTCATCGGGGTCATGGGCTACCTGCTGACCGTGCAGTTCGGGGTACAGGTCGCCAACCTGGTGGAGAACCTGCCCGAAACAGTCGCGGCCATCGAAAAGGCGGTCGGATCGAACCCGGTCGGTGCGGCGGTGGTGAAGGCGGTACGCGCCGCGGTGGCGGGCAGCGCCATCGCCGACCGGCTGGGCCTGATCGTCGCGGGCGTGGGGCAAGTGCTGCTGAACTTCGTCATCGTTTTGATCGGCGCGATGTTCATCGCCGCCAGCCCCGGCCCCTATCGCCGCGCGGTCATCCTCCTCACCCCCCACGGCGGCCGCCCGACGATGGAGCGGGCGATGGGCGAGATCGGCGTGGCGCTGCGGCTGTGGCTGAAGGCGAAGCTGATCTCGATGACCGCGATGGCGGTGCTGATCGGCGGGTCGCTGTGGCTGGCGGGGGTGGAGCACTGGCTCGCGCTCGGCCTGCTCGGCGGCCTCAGCGAATTCGTGCCCTATGTCGGCCCGGCGGTGGCGATGCTGCCCGCCATCGGCATCGCCGCGACGCAGGGGGAGCAGGTGCTGACTTATACCCTCATCGCCTATCTGGCGATCAGGGTGATCGAGGCATGGATGATCACGCCGCTGGTCAACCGCCACGTCGTCAACATTCCGCCCGCGCTGACGCTGTTCGTCATCCTGGGCGCAGGCGCGGTCTTCGGCATCTACGGCGTGTTCTTTGCCGGCGCCCTGCTGGTCGTCGCCTATGTCGGCGTGCGCGAGCTTTACTTGCGTGATACGCTGGGCGAGGCGATCGAGGGGGTGCCCCAGGACGCCAGGGTCTGAGGGCTCCCGGTCACCCTCAACCTTCGCGAAATTCAACCCAGGTGCGTGGCGCTCCAGTCCTCGCGCGCCGACCAGTCGCCCGCGCGGCCCGACACGGTGCAGCCCTTGTCGCCAGCGCGGATCGCGCCGATTACGAAGACCTCTTCGCCCGCCGCCTCGAGATCCGCCTTCAGCGCGGCAACCTCGTCCGGCGCGACGGCCAGCACCATGCCGATGCCGCAATTGAAGGTGCGGGCCATTTCCTCCGGCTCGATATTGCCCTGCGCCTGCAGGAACGCCATCAACCGCGGCATGGTCCAGCCGCCGACGTCGATCTCGGCATGGAGACCTTCAGGCAGGACGCGCGGCACGTTTTCCAGCAGCCCGCCGCCGGTGATGTGGGCGAGCGCATGGATGCGCCCGGCGCGAATGGGCGCAAGCAGGCTCTTCACATAGATGCGCGTCGGCGCGATCAGCGCGTCGATCAGCAGCGTCTCGTTGTCGAACAGCGCCGGGCGGTCGAGCTTCCAGCCCTTGTCGGCGGCCAGCCGGCGAACCAGCGAATAGCCATTGGAATGGACGCCGGAGGAGGCGAGGCCCAGCAGTACGTCGCCGTCGGCCACCCTGTCGCCGGTCAGCTGCTCGCCGCGTTCGACCGCGCCGACGCAGAAACCGGCAAGGTCGTAGTCGCCCGCCTGGTACATGCCCGGCATCTCCGCCGTCTCGCCGCCGATCAGCGCGCATCCGGCCAGCTTGCAGCCGTCGGCTATCCCTGCGATCACGCGTTCGGCCACGCCGTTCTCCAGCTTGCCTGTCGCGAAGTAGTCGAGGAAGAAGAGCGGCTCTGCCCCCTGCACGATGAGGTCGTTGACGCACATGGCGACAAGGTCGATGCCGATGGCGTCGTGGCGGTCGGCATCGATGGCCAGCTTGACCTTGGTGCCCACGCCGTCGTTCGCGGCGACCAGCAGCGGATCGACATAGCCCGCAGCCTTGGGATCGAAAAATCCGCCGAAGCCGCCCAGCTCGCTCGTCGCGCCGGGGCGGGCGGTCGATTTCGCCAGCGGGCCGATGGCTTTCACCAGCGCATTGCCGGCCGCAATCGAGACGCCGGCCTTGGCGTAAGTATAGCTTTCGGGCGTGGTTTCAGGGGTGTCGGTCATTCAATCCCTCGCAAGTTGCCGGGCGCTTATCGCTTTCGCGCTTGGATTTCCACGCCTCATTCGGCAAAGAGGGCCACGATGATCGCACCCGCGCCCCGCTGACCTTCGGCTGACCTCACCACCATGACCGCCGCCACCGCTCCGTCCGGCCCCACTCCGGCCCTGCATGTCACGCCCCGCCGGGCGCTGGTCGCGGCCGTGCTGCTGGCGCTCGCGCTGCTGGCCGGCTGGCGGATCGCCGCGCAGGTGGAGGGGGAGCGCGGGATCGCGCCGCTGGCCAATACCGGCGATTTCGAAGTGGGCGGGATCAAGGTCAACACCACCGGCAAGACCCCGATGGAAGCCCGCGAGAACGGGTGGAAGGAAGCGCAGGTCAAGGCGTGGCAAGTGCTCTACGAGCGGACGCACAAGGGTGAGAAAGCGCCCAAGCTTCCCGAATCGCAGCTGCAGTCGATGGTCTCCGCCGTGGTGGTGGAGAGCGAGGAGATCGGACCCCGCCGCTATGTCGCGACGCTGGGCGTGATCTTCGACCGCGCCCGCACCGGCGAGATCTTCGGCACCACCAGCAGCGTCGCCCGGTCGGCCCCGCAGCTGGTGATCCCGGTCGTTTATCAGGGCGGCGTCGGCCAGCTTTACGAGATGCGCACCCCCTGGCAGCGCGCCTGGGCCGAATTCCGCAGTTCGTCGAGCCCGATGGACTATGTCCGCCCTTATGGCGGCGGCGGCGAATCGCTGTTGCTGACGGCGGGGCAGCAAGGCCGCCGCAGCCGCGCGTGGTGGCGCACGATCCTCGACGAATTCGGCGCCTCGAACGTGATCTTTCCGGTCGCGCGGCTGGAACGGCAATGGCCGGGCGGGCCGGTCAAGGGCACCTTCACGGCACGCTACGGGGCCGACAACCGCTTCCTCGCCAGCTTCGCGATGACCGCGAGGAGCGAGGACGACCTGCCCAATATGCTGGCGATGGCGGTGGCGAAGCTCGATACGATCTATGCCGGCGCGCTTGCCAACGGGTTGCTGTCGGCGGACAAGACCCTCGACATAAACGAGGACGCGCTGAGCCCCGAACTGCTGGCCGCGCTCGCTGCGCTGTCGCAGGGCGACAGGGCGGAGCAGGTGGAGACGAGCGCGGCGCCGGTTATCGTGCCGACCACCGCCGCCATCGCGCCGATCGCCCTGTCGGTTCAGGTCGTGACGCCCGATGCCGAAGCCTTCGACGCGGCGCTGCGCGGTCTCAGCGGCGTGCCGGGTGTGACAGGGGCAACGTCGACCAGCCTCGCCATCGGCGGCACCTCGGTCTTCCGGGTCGGTTTCGCCGGCACCGCCGACGGGCTTGCCGCGGCGCTCAAGGCACGCGGCTGGCAGGTTTCGCAAAGCGGCGATTCGCTGCGCATCAGTCGCTAGGACCCGGCGCATGGGGCGCCGCCCGGTCCAGATCGTCCTGCCGCTGACCGGCGCGGGACAGGCGCAATCGGTCGTCATCGGCAATGCCAACGAAGCGGTGCTGCGCGCGTGCGAGGACACCGCGCGCTGGCCGTTCGGCACCGCGATCCTGTCCGGCCCGCCGCGTTCGGGCAAATCGCTAATCGCCCGCTGGTTCGAACAGGCGGGCCTGGGCACGGCCATCGACGATGCCGAACAGGCGGACGAGGACGACCTTTTCCACGCCTGGAACCGCGCGCAAGCGAGCAGCCGCCCTCTGCTGCTGGTGGGCCGCCCGGTGCCCGCGCAGTGGCAGGTGAGGCTGCCCGATCTCGGCTCACGGCTGGGCGCGGCGCTGAACCTGTCGATTGAGGCGCCCGACGACCGGATGCTGGCGGGCCTGATCGAGGCCCATGCCGCACAGCGCGGTCTTGCATTGGACGACGGGGCCACCACTTATCTCGTGCCGCGGGTGGAGCGCAGCTTCGCCGCGGTGGAAGCGCTGGTCGCCGAGATCGATCGCCTCAGCCTGGAACGCAAGGTCCCGGCCCGGCAGGCGATCTGGCGAGAGGCGCTGACAGGTGGGGAACCGGAGCAGGGCGACCTGCTCTGACACACCCGGCCGGGGCAGGGGCCATGCAGGCGCTTGCCAGAACGCGGCCGAGGTGGGAGAATTGAGCCGATGCTGGACGACCTGATCGCCTATCTCGACAGCGTGCGCGCGCGCGATCCCGCGCCGCGTTCGCGCTGGGAGATCCTGCTCTATCCGGGCGTTCTGGCGGTCGGCATGCACCGCATCGCGCACTGGCTGTTCGAGGCGGAGATGTTCTTCCTCGCCCGCCTCGTGAACCACCTCTCGCGGTTCTTCACCGCCATCGACATCCACCCCGGTGCGAAGATCGGGCGCAACCTGTTCATCGACCACGGCTTCACCGTCATCGGCGAAACGGCGGAGATCGGCGACAACGTCACGATCTACCAGTGCGTCACGCTGGGCGGCACCAACCCCACCAACGGCATTGCGGGCAAGCGGCACCCGACCCTGCTCGACGGGTCGATCGTGGGTTCGGGCGCGCAGATCCTGGGGCCCGTCACCATCGGCAAGCGCGCGCGCGTCGGTGCCGCGGCGGTCGTGACCGAGGATGTGCCCGACGGCGCCACGATGGTGGGCGTAAAGGCCCGCTCCACCCTGGTGACGGCAGAAACCTACCAGCGCGAATTCGTGCCATACGGCACGCCGTGCAAGGACCCGTGCGAACCTTCGCCCCGGCTCGACGACCTGGAGGCGCAGATCGCGGCGCTGAAGGCGGAGCTGGAGAAGCTGCGCGCCGAGGCGGAGCCGGAGGCGCTCAGGCCCGATGCGCGCAGGCTCGAGACCGACGGGACACGCAGCGCATGACCGGCGGCGTCCTTGGCCGGGGACGTGAATGAACAATATCGTGCATCTGCCGTTCGGCCCGGGTTCGGGCGGCGGCCGGGGTCAGCCGCTGCAGGTGGGGTTCGAGCGGGTCGAACTGCTGCGCATCCTCGACCTCTATGGCCGGATGGTCGCCGCCGGGATGTGGCGCGACTACGCGATGGATTTCCACAAGGACGCGGCGCATTTTGCGGCCTTTCGCCGCGCGGCGGAACGCCCCGAAGTGCGGCTGGAGAAGCGCCCTGCGCTCCGCCAGCGGCAGGGCATGTGGACCCTGTTCGGCGAAGCGGGGCAGGTCCTGAAGCGCGGGCACGAGCTTCCCGACGTTCTGGCGGTGGTGGAACGGCGGCTGGTCAAGCTGGTCGACGAGTAGCCGGTCAAACCGCGTCACGCGGATCGGCGTAGACCGCGTTCAGAAACATGCGGGCCCTGCGCTGCGACCGATAGACGAGCCCGTTCGCCACCTGACCACGGGCCGTCGTGTATTCCAGCTCCTCCGCCACCGCGCGATAGTCGCCATCTTCCAGCGCGGCGTTGAGGCGCGGGCTCCGTTCGGTGGACACGTTGCCTTCGCCCACGTTGTAGACGAGGTCGACCAGCGCATCGAATTCGTTCTGGAACAGCGGGGTATCGCCAGCCAGCCGCCGCGCCGCAGCCTCTGCCAAGGCAAGATCCTCGTCGAAGAAATCGAGGATCCGGTCGCGCGATACCTTGTCACCTAGCGATAGGCCATCCCGCGGGCGGACGAGGTGGCCGATGCCGACGGTAAGATAGCCCGCGACATCGCGATAGACGCGGCTGCGCACGACTTCCTCCTCGATCATCGCCTCGCGCAGGGCGTCGCTGGCGGCAAGTTGCGCCGGGTGCTGGCGGTCGGCGGCATATTGCAGGGTGCCCGCCTCGTAGGCAGCGACCTGGATGTGGGCGGTTTCGACCGGCGGCACCATGCCCGCTGCGCCGAAGCCCATGCCCGCCGCCGTGATGGCGAGCGCGGCGCGCTTGCGCTTGAAGGCACGCATCGAATTGCGATGGGCCAGCATGCGGCGCGCATGCATGGCGCGGATGGTGTCCATCACGCGCAGCTTGCGCCGCGCCTGGAGGGCGATGTCTTCGGCGAACTCGTATTCCGCGACGGGCGCGGCATCGAGCGCGCCGATGAGACTTCGCAGGTCCCGGTCGGTGTGGTCAGTGATCGGTTTCGGCATTCGGGCTCCTTCGGACGGTACTGTCGCGACCCCGAAACCCTCAGCGCTTCAACGGTGGGCGCGCCTTGCCCGTTCCTCGACTGGTCGCAGGACTTGCCCGGCCCGTGGCTGCTCGATCACAGTCCGGTCAGAGCGTCCCAGAGCAAGTCGAAATGATCGATCACCGTGTCCGCGCCCAGTTCGTCGACGGGCTGGGTGCGATAGCCGAAGCTGACCGCCACGCTCGGCTGCCCCGCTGCCCTTGCCGCGCCGGTGTCGTAGATCGAATCGCCGACGAATGCCGAGGGGCCGCCGCCGCAGCGGCGTTCCAGTTCGTGCAGCATGTCGGGCTTCGGCTTGGCATTGGCCGTGCCCAGCGTGTCGCCGCCGATGACGCAGGCGAAACGATCGGCGATGCCGACCTGTTCGAGAAGGTGGACGGCGAGCGACTCCAGCTTGTTGGTCGCCACACCCAGCGCCACCCCGGCATCGGCCAGCCGGTCGAGCGCGGGGAGCAGACCGGGATAGGCCACCGTCTCCACCGCGATGTTGCTGCGATAGTGTGCCAGCAGCTCGTCGTAGAGCGGGTCGAGCGTGTCGTCCGGCACTCGCCCGCCGAACTGCGGGGCCAGGGCCTTGGCCAGCAGCCGCTTGGCGCCGCCACCGATCATCGGGCGCACTTCGGCATAGGGCAGGGCCGGCAGCCCGGCGACACCCAGCGCGTGGTTCAGCGCATTGGCGATATCGGGCGCGGTTTCCAGCAACGTTCCGTCAAGATCGAAGCCCACGGTCCGAAAGCGGATCGTGCTGGCAGGGGCATCCCCGGCGAGGCGGGAGAGGTTGGCTGGCGTCAAGTTCTGGGGCTGGTCCTGCATATGGCTGTGGGCCATGCCCCGGCGAACTGGAAAGCACAACGGAAAGCTGGCAAGGCACCATGCGTCCGCTGCCAGGACGTGGATGCCCGTCCCGAAAGGGAAGGGGGCTTGCGCCGGGCTGCCGAGGGGCCATCTTGCGCCGGACTGCGGAGCGGGAAAGAATACAGGAGTATCATGAAGAACGTCGCCACCGTCATCCTCGCCGCCGGCAAGGGATCGCGCCTGAAAAGCGGGCTGCACAAGGTGCTGCACCCTGTCGCGGGCCGGTCGATGATCCTCCACCTGCTCGACCAGGCCAATACGCTTCAGCCGCAAAAGACCGTCGTCATCGTCGGCGAGTTTCGCGATCAGGTGCAGGCGGCGCTGGGCGGCGATGTCGAATACGCGGTGCAGGAACCGCAACTGGGCACCGGCCACGCGGTGCAGCAGGCCGAAGGCGCGCTGCAGGATTTCGCCGGCGACGTGCTGATCCTCTACGGCGACGTGCCCTTTGTCCGGGCCGAGACCATGCGCGCGATGCTCGACCGGCTGCACGCCGCCGATACGCCCGCGGTCGTCGTGCTCGGCTTCCGCCCGGCCGACACGCTGCGCTATGGCCGCGTCATCGCCGATCGCCACGGCCGGATCGAGAAGATGGTCGAGCACAAGGACGCGAACGAGGCCGAGCGCGCCTGCACCCTGTGCAATTCCGGTGTCATGGCGGTGAAGGGCAGCGAGCTTTTCGCGTTGCTGTCGCGCGTGGGCAACCGCAATGCGCAAGGCGAATACTACCTCACCGACATCGTCAACCTCGCCAACGAGGATGGGCGCAGCTGCGCGGTGGTCGAGTGCGAGAATCCCAAGGAGGTCACCGGCGTCAATTCGCGCAGCGAGCTTGCCGCTGCCGAGCGCCAGTGGCAGGACCTGAAGCGCGAGGAGGCGATGGAGAACGGCGTCACGCTGAAGGCGCCCGAAACCGTGTTCTTCAGCTGGGACACCGAGATCGCGCCCGACGTGACCATCGAACAAAACGTCGTTTTCGGCCCCGGCGTGACAGTCGCGACCGGCGCGACGATCAAGGCGTTCAGCCATCTTGAGGGCGCGACCGTGGGCGAGGGCTGCAGCGTCGGCCCCTATGCCCGCCTGCGCCCCGGATCGGTCATGGGCAAGGGGTCGCGCGTTGGCAATTTCGTCGAGATGAAGCAGGCCGTGCTGGGCGAGGGGGCGAAGGCCAACCACCTCACCTACCTGGGCGATGCCACGGTCGGGGCCGGCGCGAACATCGGCGCGGGCACGATCACCTGCAACTACGACGGCTATTTCAAGCACAAGACCGAAATCGGCGAGAGGGCCTTCATCGGTTCCAACTCCGCCCTGATCGCCCCGGTCCGCATCGGCGCCGATGCCATCGTCGCGGCGGGCAGCGCGGTCAGCCGCGACGTGGCGGCGGGCGAGCTTCGCATGGTGCGCGCCGACCAGATGGTGAAACCCGGCTGGGCCGACCGTTTCCACGACGCGATGAAGAAGAAGAAAGAGGCCGCCAGGGCCGCCAAGGACAAGTCATGACCGGACGTTACGAAGGCAAGCCGTTCCTGAAGCTGGTCGATGCCTATGTCATCGACGCCATCGGCCACATGGACCCGGCGACCGAGCTGGAACTGACGGTGATGGAACCGCAGATGCGCAGCGAAACCGGCCTGTCGGGCGACTGGCGCTCGCTGGTCGAGCAGCGGATGAAGTTCCCGCCCGGCATGGCCGGCGCGATCCGCGAGGTCTGGGACAAGGGCCGGGTGAAGTTCCTGTCCACCACCGGACGCGAACCCGATCCGCTGGAATTCACCATGCATTTCGTCGACAGCAAGTTCCCGCACTGAGCGGGTATCGAGGGACCCCCATACCATGTGCGGAATTATCGGCATCGTCGGCACCGAACCGGTGGCGCAGCGGCTGGTCGACGGGCTGAAGCGGATGGAATACCGCGGCTACGACAGCGCGGGCATCTGCACCATCGACGGCGGGCACCTCGTCCGCCGCCGGGCCGAAGGAAAGCTGGCGAACCTCGTCACCGAACTGGCCGGCAATCCGGCCCCCGGCGAAGTCGGCATCGCCCATACCCGCTGGGCCACCCACGGCGCGCCGACCGAGGCGAACGCCCACCCGCACGCCACGCCCGAAGTCGCGCTGGTCCACAACGGCATCATCGAGAATTTCAAGCCGCTGCGCGACGAACTGATCGCGCAAGGCCGCGTGTTCGAGAGCGAGACCGACACCGAAGTCGTCGTCCAGCTGATCTCGGTGCTGGTGGAGGGCGGTGCCTCGCCCGAAGAGGCGATGCGCGCCGTCCTGCCGCGGCTGCGCGGGGCCTTTGCGCTGGCCGTCGCATTCCGTGAGCATCCCGGGATGCTGGTCGGCGCGCGGCTCGGTTCGCCGCTGGTGGTGGGCTATGGCGATGGCGAAACCTACCTCGGGTCGGACGCGCTGGCGCTCGCCCCGCTGACGCAGCGGATCAGCTATCTGGAGGAAGGCGACTGGGTCGTCATCACGCATGGCGGCGCGCAGATCTTCGACAAGGACAATGCCCCCGTCACCCGCGCGATCGTCCATTCGGGCGCGACCGCCGCCGCGATCGAGAAGGGCAACTACCATCACTTCATGCAGAAGGAGATCTTCGAGCAACCGACGGTGGTGGCGCAGACCCTGCGCAGCTATGTTCGCCAGCTTGAGCGCACGGTTGCCCTGCCGCAGATCGACTTCGACCTTTCGGCCATCGACCGGGTTACCATCGTCGCCTGCGGCACAAGCTTCTACGCCGGGATGGTTGCGAAGTACTGGTTCGAGAAGTTTGCCCGCGTGCCCGTCGACATCGATGTGGCGAGCGAGTTCCGCTACCGCGACCCGGTGCTGCAGCCGGGCGGCCTCGCGCTGTTCATCTCGCAGAGCGGCGAGACCGCCGATACGCTGGCCGCACTGCGCCATTGCAAGCAGGCGGGGCAGACCATCGCGGTCGTCGTCAACGTGCCGACCAGTTCGATGGCGCGCGAGGCGGATCTGCTACTGCCCACCCATGCGGGGCCCGAGATCGGCGTCGCCAGCACCAAGGCGTTCACCTGCCAGCTTGCGGTCCTCGCCGCGCTGGCCGCGCACCTGGCGGTGAAGAAGGGCATGATGGACGCCGCCGAGGAGCGCGAGGTCGTCGAACACCTGCTGGAAGCGCCCGCCTGCCTCAACGCCGCGCTCGACCATGACGAGGATATCAAGGGCATGGCCCACCTCATCGCCCCGGCGCGTGACGTGCTCTACCTGGGCCGCGGGCCGGACTATCCGCTGGCCCTGGAAGGGGCGCTGAAGCTCAAGGAAATCAGCTACATCCACGCCGAAGGCTATGCCAGCGGCGAGATGAAGCACGGCCCCATCGCCCTGATCGACGACAAGGTGCCGGTGATCGTGTTGGCGCCATCAGGTCCGCTGTTCGAGAAGACCGTCTCCAACATGCAGGAAGTCCGCGCCCGGGGCGGCCAGATCGTCCTGATCAGCGACGCCGAGGGCATCGCCGAAGCGGACATGGTGGCTGGGGAACGGGGCTGCATCGCCACCATCGAGATGCCCAAGGTCCACCCCCTGATCGCGCCGCTGGTCTATGCGGTCCCAGTCCAGCTCCTCGCCTACCACGTCGCCTGCGTGAAGGGCACCGACGTCGATCAGCCGAGGAACCTGGCAAAGTCGGTTACGGTGGAGTGATCTTGCCGATCGCCGGTGTGATTGTTGTGAGGCATGAGGGCCTCTCCACTTGGCCGGTTTCGACCACACGCGACTTGCGGCAGCGAGATCGCCGTCGGAATTGAACCGGATTCGCAGAGCCATCAAAGTACGGCCGGGCACCACGATTTCGGCTAGTCCATCCACGCAGAGATATCCCCGAAACCGGCCGTCCGCGTCTGCCGCAGCTTGTGCCCGAGGCGGCGTCGCCGGTAGGGTTTCGCAAGTCCTGCTTACCTAAAAGGCCGCTCATGTCGTCTTCCCCAGCAAAGGCTACCGCGACGCTCTTGGCCGCCATCGCCTGTCTGCTCCCGCTGGTTCCGGTCGTCCTGTGGCCGGGTGAAGGGATCCTCGGTTCCATCGCCATCACGGTCATCGGCCTCGTCTTCTTCAAGCGGTCGCGTGCGGCAACGCTGGCGATGGTGTGGAAAGGCCGCATCGCGTCGATCCTGCTGGGCATCGCGGTCGGCGGGGCGATGGTGTGGGGGATCGCCAACGTCGTGCGGCCGATGGTCGAGCGCTGGCTGGGCAAGGGCGTCGACGTGTCGGGGCTGGAGCAGGTGGCGGGCAATCCGGCGCTGTTCGCGGTGACGCTCGTGATCGCGCTGGGCAGCGCGGTGCTGGAAGAGGTGATCTTTCGGGGCTGGGTGGTCGGCTGGGGCGCGCAGGTCTTCGGCAAGGGGTATGCGCCTTGGCTGATGCTGCTGGCGACGGCCGTGTTCGGCTACGCACACTGGAGTTATGGCCCCAGCGGCGCGGTCGTGACCGGGTTTGCCGGGCTGGTGCTGGGGGTGCTCTATCTCGCCTGCGGGCGCAGGCTGCTGCCCTGCATCGCCGCGCACATGACCTTCAACGCGGTGGGTTCGGTCGCACTGTATCTTTCCTGACAAGCGGCTTTTCGCGGCCCTCTCTTGCGCAGGGGCAGCAAGGCGGGCAGTCAGGCGGCGGAACGACGAGAGGACGACGAAGAGACCCATGACCCTGCCCGCGATTCTGGCCGACCGTCTGCGGCTGCCCGTCATTGCATCGCCCATGTTCATCGTGTCGCAGCCCGATCTGGTGCTGGCCCAGTGCCGGGCCGGTATCGTCGGCTCGTTCCCTTCGCTCAACGCGCGGGGCGAGGGGGAGTTCGAGCGCTGGCTGATCCGCATGAACGAGGAACTGACCGAGGATGATGCGCCCTATGCGGTCAACCTCATCGTCCACCGCAGCAATCCCCGGCTGGAAGAAGATCTCGCGCTTTGCGTGAAGTACCAGGTGCCGATCGTCATCAGCTCGCTGGGCGCGCAGGTTCACGTGAACGAGGCGATCCATTCCTACGGCGGAGTGGTGCTGCACGACATCATCAACGACCGTTTCGCGCGCAAGGCGATCGAGAAGGGGGCCGACGGCCTGATCGCGGTGGCGGCAGGCGCGGGCGGCCATGCGGGCACGCTGTCGCCTTTCGCGCTGGTGCAGGAGATCCGCCAGTGGTTCGAAGGCCCGGTGGCCTTGTCGGGATCGATCGCGACCGGTTCGGCGGTTCTGGCCGCACAGGCGATGGGGGCCGACCTCGCCTACATCGGCTCTGCCTTCATCGCGACGGAAGAGGCGGTGGCAGTGCCGGAATACAAGCAGATGATCGTCGACAGCGCAGCGGGCGATATCCTCTACACCGATCACTTTACCGGCGTGCACGGCAATTACCTGCGCCCCTCGATCACGCGCGCAGGTCTGGACCCGGCAAACCTCGGCGCGAAACAATCGATGGATTTCGGCGAGGCGTCTGCGCCGGGGGCGAAGGCGTGGAAGGACATCTGGGGCTGCGGGCAGGGCATCGGCGCGGTCGGCGCGATCGTCCCGGCGGCGGAGCGGGTCGCGCAACTGGCGCGCGAATACGCCGAGGCAAAAAGCCGCCTCTGCCGCTGACCGGGCGCTGATCGCATCCGGCCGCGCAGGGCGGCAGGTCAGGGCAAACGGCGCAGGCCTGCCGGGCCCCAGTTGTCGGGATCGAACCAGGTGCAGGCCATGTCGGGCCGTGCATCGGCCAGCCGCATGAACTCGTCCTGCGTCGCGATAGTTTGGGCGCAGACCAGTTCGACAAGATTGCGGCAGTTGATGAGCGGGCCGAGATCCTTGTCTGCGAGCCGCACATTGGTCAGCGTCAGGCGACGGAAGGCAAAACCGTCGAGCGGTTCGAGGCTCGCCACCTTCTGAGCCGTGTTGATCGAACCGTCGATGCCGAGTTCCTCCAGCCGGTCCCTCAATGGACGAATCCAGCCCAGATCGTGGAGGTGCTTGGCGTTCTCGATCTCCAGCACCCGTAGCGCGGGAAAGCGCAGGATCGGCGTGAAATCGGTCACGTTGCGCGGCGAATCGATGCGCAGCCGCCGCAGTTTTTTAAGGCGCGGGAGCTCGGCCAGGTCCGGCGCGGTAACCGGCCAGGCCAGCACCAGTTCTTCCAGATCGGTCAGCTGGACGATTTCGGCCAGGAAGCCGGCATCGACCGCGCCTGCGGTAAGTTGCCGCAGATGGCGGCGACGCGCGATGCCGACATGGGATCGCTTTACGCGATAATGCTCGCCCGAATGCGCGTCGAGCGGAATGCCGACGGCATCGTCGCCTTGCGCATCTTCATTCTCGCGATCAGGCGGCGCGGCGCATCTCCATGCGTTCCCAGATCTCGACCAGCGCGGTGACCAGTTCGGTCATCATCTCGCGCGTATGGGCTGGGCCGGGCGTGAAGCGCAGACGCTCTGTGCCGCGCGGCACGGTCGGGAAATTGATCGGCTGCACATAGACGCCGTATTCGGCGAGCAGGATGTCGCTGATCTTCTTGGCCATGACCGGATCGCCGACCATCAGCGGCACGATGTGCGTGGTCGAATCCATCACCGGAAGGCCAGCGTCGCGCATCGACTGTTTCAGGAAGGCGGCGGCGGCCTGCTGGCCATCGCGCTCGACGCTGCTCGACTTCAGGTGCTTTACGCTTGCCAGCACGCCCGCGACCAGCACGGGGGAGAGCGAGGTGGTGAAGATGAAGCCCGGCGCATAGCTGCGCACGCAATCGATGATCTTCCTGTCGGCGGCGATGTAGCCGCCCATCACGCCGAATGCCTTGCCCAGCGTGCCCTCGATGATGTCGATGCGATGCGCCGCCTCGTCCCGTTCGGAGATGCCGCCGCCGCGCGCACCATACATGCCGACGGCGTGAACCTCGTCGATATAGGTGAGGGCGTTGTACTTCTCGGCCAGGTCGCAGATCGCGTGGATCGGGGCGACGTCGCCGTCCATCGAATAGACGCTCTCGAAGGCGATCAGCTTCGGCAGGGCCGGATCCTCGGCGGCGAGCAGTTCTTCCAGATGCGCGACGTCGTTGTG
>CAYRLC010000009.1:23035-38060 GCA_964424995.1 uncultured Croceicoccus sp. | reverse complement strand
CCAGGCTCAGCGAGGCGAGGCCCGGGCCGAAGTATTCGACGAAGCGGCCCACCACGCCGTGCTTGCGCAGCATGTTGGTGCAGGTCAGCACGAGGTCGGTCGCGGTGACGCCCTCGTTCAGCTTGCCGGTCAGCTTGAAGCCGACGACTTCGGGGATCAGCATCGAGACCGGCTGCCCGAGCATCGCGGCTTCCGCCTCGATCCCGCCGACGCCCCAGCCCAGCACGCCGAGGCCGTTGATCATCGTGGTGTGCGAATCGGTTCCGACGCAAGTGTCGGGATAGGCGATCGTCGCACCGCTCTCGTCATTCGACGACCACACAGCCTGAGCGATGTTTTCCAGGTTCACCTGGTGGCAGATGCCGGTGCCCGGGGGCACGGCGTAGAAGTTGTCGAGGCTCTTGGACCCCCACTTCAGGAAGTCGTAGCGCTCGAGATTGCGCTGGTATTCGATCTCGACGTTCTCCTCGAACGCCTTGGGGTGGCCGAATTCGTCGACCATGACCGAGTGGTCGATGACGAGGTTCACGGGGACCTGCGGATTGATCTTGGCAGTGTCGCCGCCCAGCTTCGCGATCGCATCGCGCATGGCGGCAAGGTCGACGACGCAGGGCACGCCGGTGAAGTCCTGCAGCAGCACGCGCGCGGGGCGGTACTGGATTTCCTGGTGCGGACCGACGGGGTTCTTCTGCCAGTCGACGATCGCCTGGGCATCGGCGGTGGCGACGGTGAAGCCGTCATCCTCGAAGCGGAGCATGTTCTCGAGAAGCACCTTCATCGAGAACGGCAGACGGGAAACGTCGCCCAGCTTCTCGGCGGCTTTCTTCAGCGAGTAATAGGCAAATTCCTTGCCATTGACGGTCATCGTCGAACGGGTGCCGAGCGTGTCCTTGCCGACTGCGGTCATGCGATCATTCCCCTTGGTCTGACGCGGGTGTCGCGATCCGGTCGCATAATCTTGCCGAGTCGCGCCGCGACGTATTGCAGTTGCTAACGTGCGAGGGCGCGATGCGCGGGAACGCGCGCCACGTCAAGGTGGCCCAACGGCTAAAAATGGCTCCCAAGGCCGACAAAGCGATCATCTTTGCAATTGCTTTGCGATAGCGAATTCTCGGCATGGCTGCACGCTCTTCGCTCATTCCATAGGTTGCCGATAATGAGCATAGCTATTATCTTGTTCGCCATGGATCGCAATTTCGTGTATTTCGCTTCCGATATCGGAAGACTGTTTCGCAAGCGGCTCGACTACGTTGCGCGCCCGTCGGGCGTCACCACCGCGCAGTTGCGCGTTCTGCTCATCCTGCAGCGCGAACCCGGCGCCAACCAGGCGACGCTCGCGGGCTTTCTGGAAGTCGAACCCATCACTGCTGGCCGGATGATCGACCGGATGGTGACCGCGGACCTCGTCGAGCGCCGCTCCGATCCCGATGACCGGCGCGCGTGGCGGCTCTATAACACCGCTCGGGGCAAGGCGCTCCTCGACCGGCTCGACCACGACGTCGGATCGATGATCGAAACCGCGCTGAACGGCCTGTCGAGCGAGCAACGCTCGGTGGTGACCGACGCGCTCGGACGAGTGCGCCAGAACCTCATCCAGGATGGCGCGGGCCCGGCGGTGACCCATGGCTGAGGCCGATCCGGTCACCCTGCCGAATCCCCAAGCCGAACTCGAAGTGCCCGCAGAGGCGCCGAGGCGGGGCGGATGGGGCCGCAAGCTGATGATGTTCGGCGTGCCGATCGTCGTCGTCGCCGGCGCACTCGCGTGGTGGTTCGGCAGTCCCGGCGAAGTCGCGACCGACAATGCCTACCTCAAGCTCGACATCGTCTCGGTGGGGAGCGAGGTGCCCGGCAATATCGTCAAGGTGAACGTGCGCGAGAACCAGCTGGTCAAAAAGGGCGACGTCCTGTTCGAGATCGACCCCACCGACTACAAGATCGCGATCGCGCAAGCCGACGCCCAGATCGCCGCGGCGCAGGCGCGGATCACCGCGCTCGATGCCGATGTCGCCGCTTCCGCCGCCGATCTGGCTGGCGCGCGCGACGACCTGGCGCTGGCGCAGGCGAACTACCGCCGCGAAAAGGAACTGATGGACCGCGGCTTCAATACCCGCGCCCGGATGGATGCGGCGACCCACGCGGTCGCCAGCGCGCGCGACAACCTCAGCGCGCTGCAGGCCGAAGTGGCCAAGTCTCGCGCCCAGCTTGCCACCGGTGCGCAAGTGCCGGGCGTCGATCCGCAGGTCGCCGCCGGACGCGCCGCCCGTGAAAAGGCGCAGGCCGCGCTCGGCCGTACGGTCGTCCGCGCGCCGGTCTCTGGCCGGGTGGTGCAGGTGTCTCGCCTGCAGGTCGGGCAGGCTGCGGTCGCGGCCCTGCCGATGCTGTCCATCGTGCGCGACGACGATGCGAGGGTGGAGGCGAACTTCAAGGAAACCGACCTCGACGCGATCCGTCCGGGGCAAAAGGCGGAGATCCGCGTCGATGCCTATCCCGACTTGAAGCTCACCGGCCATGTCGATTCGATCGGTTCGGGCACCGGTTCCGAATTCTCGGTGCTGCCCGCCCAGAACGCGACCGGCAACTGGGTGAAGATCACCCAGCGCGTTCCGGTGCGCATCGCCATCGACTCGCCCTCGACGCGCCCGCTGATCTCGGGCCTGTCGGTCGACGTCACGGTCTTCACCGGCAATGAGTGACGCCGCCGTGGCGGGGGCTGGCTCCGGGCCGGATTCCGGGCTGGCGCGCCCATCGGCGGCACCCGGCGGTCCTCTCCTCCACGTTCGCAACCGTCCGCTGCTGATCGCCGTGTCGATGGCCGCGATGGTGATGCAGGTGCTCGACACCACCATCGCCAATGTCGCGCTGCCGCACATGCAGGCCTCGCTTTCGGCCACGACCGACACGATCAGCTGGGTGCTGACCAGCTATGTCCTGGCCACCGCCATCACGCTGCCCGCCGCCGGCTGGCTGGTGGCGCGCTTCGGCATCCGCACCATCTTCGTAGGATCGATCGCGGCGTTCACCGTCGCCTCGATCCTTTGCGCGGTGGCGACTTCGATCGGCGAGATGGTGGCCTTTCGCGTGATCCAGGGGGTGGGCGGAGCCTTCCTCGCTCCGCTGGCGCAGACCGTGCTCCTCGACGTGAGTTCGGAGGAGGAGCGCCCGCGCATGATGATCCTGTTCAGCCAGGGCGTGCTGCTCGGCCCGATCATGGGGCCGGTGCTGGGCGGCTACATCACCGAGAGCGCGAGCTGGCGGTGGATCTTCCTGATCAATGTGCCGATCGGGGTGATCGCGGCCCTCGCGCTTTTCGCGCTGCTGCCCAACCGCAAGGGCGAAACCAAGAAGTTCGACCTCGCCGGCTGGGCCCTTCTGGCCATCGCGGTCGCGGCCTTCCAGCTGATCCTCGACCGGGGGCAGCAGGAGGACTGGTTCGATTCGGCCGAGATCGTGATCTACGCGGTGATTTCCGCCAGCGCGTTCTGGATGGCGGGGGTGCACCTGCTGACCAAGCGGGATGCGCTGTTCGCTCGCCCGATGTTCACCGATGTCAATCTCGTGCTGTGCCTAGCGCTCAACTTCGTCTTCGGTGCGGTGCTTATGTCGGTCATGGCGCTGCTGCCGTCGCTGCTGCAGTCGATCTACGGCTATCCGGCGGTCGACGCCGGCTGGCTGATGACCCCGCGCGGTGTCGGCATGCTGATCTCGGTCACGCTGCTCGGTGGCTTCATCACCAGGCTCGACGCACGGTTGTCGATCGCGGTTGGTCTCCTGATCATCGGATGGTCGCTCCACCTGATGACGCGGTGGTCACCAGACGTGCCGACATCGGCGATCGTGATCGCGGGGTTCGTCCAGGGCGCGGGGCTGGCCTTCGCCTTCATGCCGCTCAACATCCTTGCCTTCGCGACGCTGCCCGGAAAATATCGGACCGACGCCACGAGTCTCATCAATCTGCTGCGCAACCTGGGCAGTTCGATCGGCATCGCACTGACGACGGTGCTGTTGTCACGCAATATCCAGATCAACCACGCCGAACTGGGTGCGCGGATCACCGACACGACGTTTCCGGTGAACGTCGATCAGCTGGACATCTTCGGCCTCAGCGGAGAGGGCGCACTGCGGGCCATCGACGCGATGGTGACGCAGCAGTCGGCGATGATCTCCTACCTCAACAACTTCTGGATCATGTCGGTCGTCTGCTGGGGGACGATCCCGCTGCTCCTGCTGGCCCGGATCAAGAAGGCACCCGCCGGCCAGAACGACGCGCCGGTCGACATGCCGCACTGATTACCGGCCAGTCTTCGCCCGAAATCAGGCGTCGATGGCGGCAGAAGAGTGGTAGCCGCCGCGATGGAACAGCAGCGGCGCATCCCCGCCGCACAGGTCCAGCGCCTCCACCCGGCCCACCACCAGCCAGTGATCGCCGATATCTTCCACCCGCTCGATGCGGCAGTCGATCCACGCCAGCGCCTCGTCGAACAGCGGCTGGCCCGACGGGCTGGTGCCGTGCGCGAGGTCGAGGAACTTGTCCGGTCGCTTCGACGCGAAACGCCGGCACAGCGCCAGTTGCTGCGAGCCGAGCACGTTGACGCAGAACCGTCCCGCCCGCTCGATCTGAGGATAAGTACTCGAACTCTTGTCTGGGAAAAAGCCGACCAGCGGTGGATCAAGCGAGATCGAAGTGAACGACCCGACGACCATCCCGGCCCGAACTCCGTCGGTATCGATGCTGGTGATCAGGCAGACCCCGGTGGGATAGGCGCCGAGCACGCTGCGGAAATGGGCCGGATCGATCTGTTCAGGTTCGAGCATGGCGACGGTTCGTGCGCGCAGACGCTGGCAAGGTCAATGGCGGCGCAACGGCTATCTGATGTGCGGATCATCGAAATTCAGGGTGACGAAAGGGTGAGCTTGGCAAAGGTTGCGTGAAACTCCCGGTTGCGGTGGACGTTGACCGGGAATTGGGGGCATAGCGGCCCCCGCCGGCGTAATGATGCGACCCAACCTGTCGGAGCCCTGCTTGAAACCTGTTCTTCGCACCGTCCTGAACACCACCGGCCTCGCTTCGGTCGTGCTCTCCCTCTCGGCGATCGCCGCGCCCGCCATGGCGCAGACCGATCCGCAGGCACCGGCCCGGATCGGGCGCGATTTCGTGGGCGAAGGGCAGCTCCCCAAGCCCGCGCCTGCACCGGCCCCCGCCCCCGCTGCCGTCGCTCCGCCGGCGGATCCCGCCGGTGCGGTCGTGCAGCAGGTGCCGAGCGACTTCTTCACCACCGCCCCGACGTGGAGCGCGTCGCAGGCCAAGGCGCTGCTCGCCTATGTCGGCACGCTGGGCCGCGAGGGTCTGTTTCCCAAGGATTACCGCCCCGAAGAACTGGAAGCGGCCATCGCGTCCGGCGATCAGGCGCGGCTGAACGAGATCGCGACCCGCACCTTTACCTGGGTCGCGCAGGACTTGCGCGACGGGCGGACCGAGATGGACGCGCGCAAGCAGTGGTTCGTCACCGATCCCGATGCCGAACGCCTGCCGATCAAGCCCCTGCTGGAGGGGGCTCTGGCAGGTGGCGGCGTGGTGCCTGCGCTCGAATCGCTCGATCCGACACATCCCGATTTCGCGGTGCTGAAGCGGATGCTGGCCGAAACTCCGGCCTCGGAAACGGCGAAAGTCGCCAAGATCCGCGCCAACATGGATCGCTGGCGCTGGCTCGCCCGCGATCTCGGCTCCAGCTACCTTCTCACCAACGTGCCCGAATACCAGTTGCGGCTGACGGTCAACGACAAGATCGTGCGCTCGTACCGCACCGTCGTCGGCAAGCCGGGCAAGACCAGCACGCCGCAGCTGGCCGAAACGGTCGAAGGCGTCATCTTCAACCCGACCTGGACCGTGCCGCAATCGATCGTGGTGGGCGAAGGGCTGGGCAACCGGGTGCTGAACAACCCCGGCTATGCCAAGGCGCACAACTACAAGGGCTGGAAGAACGCGGACGGCACCGTCACCGTCGTCCAGCAGCCGGGGCCGGGCAACTCGCTGGGCCTGATGAAGCTCGACATGCCCAACCCGCATGCGATCTTCCTGCACGACACCCCGTCGAAGTCGCTGTTCGATACGCAGGACCGCGCCTATTCGCACGGCTGCATCCGCACCGAGCGCGCGCTGGAACTGGCGCTGACGCTGGCCATGGTGCTGGGCAAGGTGCCGAAGGAAGAAGCCGTCGCGATCAGCAAGTCGGGTGAATATACCAAGGTGCCGCTGCAGAAACAGCTACCGGTCTACATCACCTACTTCACGATGGCGCAGGACATCGACGGGCAGATGCGCAGCTTCAAGGATATCTACGGCCGCGACGAACCTGTGCTGGCCAGTTTCAAGGCGCCGCGCGTCGCCAAGGACGGCCGCCGCACCACGACCGAGGAAGTGGTCGCGATCGAGGATCCGGGTCTTTAATCGACGGCCTTGTCGAAAATCGAGGGGCGCGATGGCGAGAGTTGTCGCGCCCCTGTTTGAATCCGGCCCGTAAAATCCATGTGAATGTCGAACCTGCAAATCGACCGAGTGCAGGCGGGCTGGTGGCACGAGACTGTCGCGAACATCCGGATCGCCACGCGATCTGTGTGTTGGAGTAGCCTCCAGTTCAAGCATCCGCGCGGTGCCTGTCTATCCTGCTGACGACCGGTGTGCCACGGCAAGTGAAACAGGCATTTTACGCTAGCCTCGGCATCAATGTCTAAATGCGCCCGCCTTTTGCGCAGCCCTTGCCGCCGTCCGGGCCGGGTGCCTGTTCAGGCGGTCTCGCGCGTCACGATCTCGGGGGGAAGGACCATGCTCTCGGTCTGCTCTCCCCCGACGCGGCGGAGAAGAAGATCGACCAGCCCCTGCGCGCCGGCGGCGATGTCCTGCCGCACGGTGGTGAGCGGCGGCACGGTCTGACCGGCGATGGGCAGGTCGTCGAAACCGACGAGCCGCATGCGGCCGGGCACCGCGATGCCGCGCTGGCGCAGTTCGCGCAGTGCCGCAACGGCCAAGGTGTCGCTGGCCGCGAAGATCCCGTTTGCCTTGCCGGCGATCCCGTCCATGTGCGCGGTCAGTTCCGGACCCATGCGATCCGGCGAGAGGTGGGTCGAATAATGCTCGATCGGCACGCCAGCCGCTTCGGCCACCTCGCGGGCGCCCTTGTAACGGGCGGCGAATTCGATCGGTTCGATGTCGCCGAGAAAGGCGAGGCTGGTGGCGCCGCCGTCGATCAGGCGCCTGGCCGCGATGCGCCCGCCTTCCCGGTTGTCGGTGCCCACCGCGCAGTGACGCTGGCCTTCCTCCATATTGCCCCAAACCACCATGGGCCGGTAGCGCGCGGCGACTTCCTCGATCCGGGCGAACTGGTCCGACTGGCCGATCACGATTACGCCGTCGATCATGCCCGAACCGATGAACCGGTCGAGCCAGTCCTCGTCCTCGTTCGGGATCACGCGGCGGAGCATGAGGTCGTATTCCTGCTGGGTCAGCGCATCGGCCAGATGGCCCAGCAGCGTCATGAAGAACGTGTCCGAGACCTGCTGCCGCTTGTCGTGGCCCAGCGGGATGACCACGCCGATGACGCCCGTACGCTGCCGCCTGAGGTTGCTGGCCACGCGGTTGAGCTGGAACCCGTGCTCTCGCGCGAGTTCCTGGATCCGGTCGCGCGTGCGGGCATTGACGAGGCTGTTGCCCGCCAGTGCGCGCGAAACGGTACCCGGCGATACCCCCGCCAGCCGCGCCAGGTCGGTGATCGTGCGAGCCCGGGGGGTGGTTTCGTCCACGTCGCTGTCCATCGTTGCCATCGGTTTTATCGGTCCTGTTGTGGCCGTTTCCGTCGGTCCTGTCAGCCCGCCACGGCACGCGCCTGACGGCGCACCGGGTGCCCGGCATCCACGAACAGCGTTGCCACCGCGCCCGCGATCATCAGCGCGCCGCCCAGCAGCAGCACGTTGCGCGGATCGCCGCCCAGCACCGGGCGGTAGATGAGCGGCATCGTCAGCGTCTGGATCAGCATCGGGATCACGATGAACATGTTGAAGATGCCCATGTAAATGCCGTTTCGTTCGGGCGGTATGGCATCGGCCAGCATGACATAGGTATTGCCCATCATCCCGGCCCAGCCCAGCCCGATCCCGGCCATCAGCGCAAACAGCATCGCGGGGCTGTCGATGCCGGGGATCATCAGCATCGCCGCGCCCGATGCGGTCAGGCACACGGCATGGACCAGCCGCGCGCCCAGCCGCGCCACCAGCGGGATCAGCACCAGCGCGCCGACAAAGGCGATGAAGTTGTAGAGCGCGCCCGCCTGCTGCGTCGTCAGCGTCGCTTCGCGGAAGGCCGCGCTGGCGGGATCGTCGGTGGTGTAGATCGCGCGCCCGACGGCAAAGGTGAAGTATTGCCAGTAGGCGAACATCGCATACCACTGGCACAGCATCGCCACCGCCAGCTGGCGCATCGGCCGCGGCATCTCGCGCATCGCCTCGGCGATTTCGGCCAGAGTGCCGCGCGCGGTCAGCGGCCTTGCGGCAAAAGCGGCCCGTTCGGCCGGCTCCAGCGGCAGTTCGGGCACCCTGACGACCGACCAGACGATCGTGCTGATCGACAGGATCGCGCCGATCACGAAGGCGATGCGCACGATCACCGGAATCCCGTTGGCGTCCAGCACGTCCTTCGCGACAAAGGCGGTGAGGAGAGTGGGGGCAAGGTAGGAGAGGGTCTGCGCGAGCCCGGTAAAGGCGCTCTGCGTCAGGAAACCGATCGACCGTTGTTCGGGCCGCAGGCGATCGGCGACATAGGCGCGATAGGGCTCCATCGTGATGTTGTTGCCCGCGTCGAGGATCCAGAGCAGCGAGGCGGCCATCCACAGCGTCTGCGAATAGGGCATCAGGAACAGCGAGAGCGTGCAGATCACCGCACCGATCAGGAAATAGGGCGTGCGGCGGCCGAGCCGGGTACTGGTCCGGTCGCTCATGGCGCCGATGATCGGCTGGACGATCAGCCCCGTCATCGGTCCGGCCAGCCACAGCAGCGGCATCGCCGCCTCGTCCGCGCCGAGGAAGCCGTAGATCGGCCCCATGTTCGCCTGCTGCAGGCCGAAGCTGAACTGCAAGCCGAAGAAGCCAATGTTCATTTCGACGATTCGCATCAGCGAAAGGCGCGGTTTTGCGGCCGTGTTCATCGTTGCCGTCCTCTTCCACAGCGCCGGCGTTGCGCCGGTCGATGATGCATGAGTGCCACGAAATCCGCGCTTATGCAATCGTTTGCAAAAACCTTGTTGCAATCGTTTGTAACCGGCGTATCCCAAGATGGCGAATCGCGGCGGAAGATCCGCGAACCAGCAGGAGAGACCACATGCGCTTGCGTAATGCCCTGTCGGTCGGTGCGGCCCTTTCGGCCCTTGCCACCGCCGCCATCGCTACCCCCACCCTAGCCCAGGACGCCGCACCCGTTCCCGCAGAGGACACTGCGACCAGCAGCGAGGGCGATTCGCTCGGCTTCGACGAGATCATCGTCACCGCCTCGGTTCGCCCGACCAACAAGCTGCAGACGTCGGTGTCGGTCAGCGCGCTCGACAGCGAGGCCGTGGCTGAGGCCGCGCCGCGCACCACCGCGGAAATCTTCCGCCAGATCCCGGGCATCCGCTCGGAAGCGACCGGCGGCGACGGCAATGCCAACATCGCGGTTCGCGGCCTTCCGGTCGCCTCGGGCGGTGCGAAGTTCCTCCAGCTGCAGGAAGACGGCATGCCGGTCCTGCAGTTCGGCGACATCTCCTTCGGCAACGCCGACATCTTCCTGCGCGCGGACCAGACCGTCGCGTCGATCCAGGCGGTGCGCGGCGGTTCGGCCTCGACCCTCGCGTCGAACGCGCCGGGCGGCGTCATCAACTTCATCTCGAAGGACGGCAGCCAGGAAGGCGGCACGGTCATGGCGACCGTCGGTCTCGACTACGAGGAATACCGCCTCGACTTCAACTACGGCGCGTCGCTGGGCGAGAACACCCGCTTTAACGTCGGCGGGTTCTGGCGCGAGGGCGAGGGGCCGCGCGATGCGGGGTACAACGGCAATAGCGGCTACCAGATCAAGGCGAACCTGACGCAGGAATTTACCGGCGGCTACGTGAAGCTCTATGCCAAGCACCTCGACGATCATGCCATCGGCTACCTGCCCATGCCGATGCTGGTCACGGGCAGCAATTCCGATCCCAAGTATCGTTCGTTCACCAATTTCGACATCCTGTCCGACACCCCGCACAGCGCCAACTTCACCAGCGCGTCGGGTCTCGACGGCAACAACGACTATCGTACCACGAACATCGAGGATGGCATGCATCCCAAGGTGACTTCGCTGGGCCTCGAGGCTCAGTTCGAAGTGGCCGACGGGTTGACGATCGAGGAACGGTTCCGCTGGTCCGATGTCAGCGGGCGTTTCGTCTCGCCCTTCCCGTCGGAGATCGGCGGCGCGGCGGCGATCGGCAATTCGGTCGGCCAGCTGCTGACCGGCGTCGCGGGCAACTACGATCTCGTCTACGCCAACGGCCCGAACGCGGGCCAGGCGTTCAGCAGTGCCCACGGGCTGCTGATGCGCACCCACCTGTTCAACACCGAGATCAACGATTTCGGCAGCTATACCAATGACATCAAGGTCGCGAAAAACTTCGGCAACGCAACCCTGACCGCCGGTTTCTACAAGGCGCGCCAGAAGATCGACATGGACTGGGTCTGGGACAGCTTCCTGCTGGAAGTCGACGGCGGCGATGGGGCGCTGGTCGACGTGGTCGACCCGGTGACCGGCAACGTGCTCACCAACGACGGGCTCTACGCCTATGGCGTGCCCTACTGGGGCAACTGCTGCCAGCGCAGCTACGACGCGACCTACGACATCGACGCGCCTTACGTCGCGCTCAATGCCGAACTGGGCGGCCTGACCGTCGATGCCAGCATGCGCTACGACAACGTCTCGGCCAAGGGCAGCTATGCGGGGACCGCGCAGACCGCCAATGTCGACGTGAACGGCGACGGCACGATCTCTGCGGTCGAACGCAGCGTGTCGCTGATCGACAACGCCAATGCCATGCCCATCGATTACAGCGTCAGCTACTGGTCGTGGTCGGTCGGCGCGAACTACCAGTTCTCGCCCGATGCGGCGGTGTTCGCCCGGGCCAGCCGCGGCGGCCGCGCCAATGCCGATCGCCTGGTGTTCGGCGTGGTCCAGGCCGACGGCTCGGGTCCGCAAGCAGGACGCGATCGATTATGTCGACCAGTACGAGCTGGGCATCAAGTATCGCGCCGGCGGGTTCGGCCTGTTCGTCACCGGCTTCTACGCCAAGACGCAGGAACAGAACTTCGAGGCGACCAGCCAGCAGTTCTTCGACCGCACCTACAAGGCCAAGGGCATCGAGCTGGAAGCCGCGTTCCGCAGCGGGATCTTCGACCTGCGCGCCGGTGCGACCTGGACCGACGCCGAGATTGCCAAGGACAACATCACCCCCGCGAACGAGGGCAATGTCCCCCGCCGCCAGGCCGACCTCGTCTACCAGGTCACCCCGGCGCTCGATTTCGGGATGGTGCGCACCGGCCTCAACATCGTCGGCACGACGAAGGCCTATGCGCAGGACAACAACCAGCTGATCTTCCCCGCCTACACGCAGGTCAACGCCTTCGTGAACGTGCGGCCGATGGAAGGGCTGGAGCTGTCGGTGAACGCCAACAACCTCTTCAATACCGTGGGCATCACAGAGGCCGAGGAAGGATCGATCGTGAGCGGCGTGGACAACTACGTCCGGGCTCGGTCGATCAACGGACGGACTGTCTCGGCCTCCGTCCGCTTCGATTTCTAGACCGAAGCGGACACTTCGGGCCGGCCGGCACTCTCCCTCCCCCAAGCCGGCCGGCCCGATTTGCCTTTTTCACAATGACCAGAAAGCAAACGGAAACGATAGCGCCATGACCACGGCCTGGACCGCCAGCGACCTTGACCGGAGCGATCCCGCCTCTGTGCCTGCCATGCCGACGATCACCGGGATCGACCGGTCGCGGCTGGCCGACGGAATCATCTACTGGGACATGTGGCCGGTGGCCGACGAGGCGGGACGCCCCGCCACGATCGCCGGTCGCGAATTGTGGATGGCCCTGACCGCGCCCGACCTGGGCGACCCCTCGCTTCGCCACTTCGCCGCGAAGATCCGGCTTCTCGAGAGGCTTGCCGATGGCTGGGGCGATCTGGGGCCGGTGCTGCCGGACGGCCCGGTGCGCTACGAACGCGAGTGGGCCGGATCGGCGATGACCGACGGCCAGCGCATCTCGCTCTACTTCACCGCCGCCGGCACCTCCGAACGGCCGGGCGGCTACCAGCAGGTGCTTTACGAAGCCCATGCCGCGATCGGCCCGGACGGATTGCCCGCCGGATGGAGCAGTCCGCGCCCCTCCATCGTGCGCGGATCGCCCGAATACATGCCCGCGCTGGAGCATGAGGGCGAGGCGGGCCGGATCAAGGCGTTCCGCGACCCGGCATGGTTCCGCGACCCCGCCGACGGACAGGAATACCTGATCTTCACCGCCTCGCTCGCCGGAGCGGACAGCGACTGGAACGGCGCGGTCGGCATCGCCCGCCGGCAGGCGGACGGCTGGCACCTGATGCCGCCGCTGGTTCACGCCGACGGGGTGAACAACGAACTCGAGCGGGCGCACGTCGTCTTCCATGACGGGCGATATTATCTGTTCTGGGCGACGCAGCAGTTCACTTTCGCGCCCGACGTGCGGCAAATGCCCAACGGCCTGTACGGCATGGTGGCGGACAGCCTGTTTGGCCCCTATCGTCCTTTGAACGGCACGGGACTCGTGCTGCGCAACCCGGAGGATGAGCCCTTGCAGACGTACAGCTGGTTCGTCACCGGCGACCTGGAGGTTTGCGCCTTCGTCGATTTCTGGGGCTTGCAGGGCGAACCGGTGCCTGCCGACCCGGCCGGGGCCAACCGCCATTTCGGCGGTGTGCCCGCGCCGATCCTGCAGCTCTGGCTCGACGGGGACAGGGCAGGGCTGGTCGAGACCGCGTCCGCATGACAGGGGGCGGCATGATCGGCGGGATCGAGGCGGGCGGCACCAAGTTCGTCCTCGCGGTCGGCCCCAGTCCTGCCGAAATCTTCGCGCGGCACGTCATCCCCACCCGCATGCCGCAGGAGACACTGGCCGAGGCTGCGGCATGGTTCGCGGCACAGGGCCATATCGACGCGCTGGGCATCGCCAGTTTCGGCCCCGTCGACCTCGACCCCGCGTCGCCGACATGGGGGCACATCACCCGCACGCCCAAACCCGGCTGGACCGGCTGCGACCTCGCCGGATACTTCGCGGAAGCGCTGGGCGTGCCGGTCGGGTTCGACACCGACGTCAACGGCGCGGCACTGGCAGAGGCGCACCACGGAGCGGGGCGGGGCCTGTCCTCGCTTGCCTACGTCACCGTCGGCACCGGCATCGGCGGCGGGCTTGTGCTGAACGGTGCGCCGGTCCACGGCGCGGCCCATCCGGAAATGGGCCACGTCTTCGTCCGGCGATCGGCCTGGGATCACGACTTTGCCGGGCACTGCCCGATCCACGGCGACTGTCTTGAGGGGCTGGCGAGTGGTCCGGCGATCATGGCTCGCTGGGGCAAGTCGCTGTCCGACCTGCCGCCGCACCACGCCGCGCACGACATGGTTGCGGGCTATCTCGCGCAGCTTTGCTACAGTCTGTTCGCCATGACGGCGGTCGAAGTCGCGGTGCTGGGCGGCGGCGTGATGAAGGCCGCTGGCCTCATCGACCGGGTGCGCGAGATGACGCGCGATCTGGTGGGCGATTACCTGCCCGGCGGCAACCGCCACCGGATCGAGGCACCGGGCCTTGGCGAGAATTCCGGCCTCGTCGGCGCGCTGATGCTGGCCGAAGGCGCGCGACAGGTCCGTTAGGTCAGACCAGCGCCATCAGGCTCGCGTTCCCGCCCGCCGCCGTGGTGTTGATCGAGGTCGAGACTTCTTCGCAAAGCCAGGCCTGGCAATAGCTGCTGTCCGCCCCCGGTGCCTGCACCAGCGGGAGCGGCCCTTCCATCGCGGCAATGCGGGTGAGCAGATCCGGCGTCGGCTGCTCGACCAGCGCCGCGGCCCAGCGATTGGCGTGGGGCAGTTCCTCTCCCTCGCGCAGGACGGTCGCGGTGCAGCCCGCCTCCTTCACGGCCGCCATCTGGACCGCCAGCCCCGCTTCGGACGCGGGCACGACCAGCACCGCACCGCGCGGATGCAGGGCATAGATGTTCCGCTCTCCCACCGGGCCCGGCAGTTCGACCGGGCCTGTCGGCAGGTCCGCCGCGCAGCCGCCGCGAATCAGCCGGGTCAGGTATAGCGGGCCGCCCGCCTTGGGCCCGGTGCCCGAAAGCCCGCGCCCGCCGAAGGGCTGCACGCCGACCACCGCGCCGATGGTGTTGCGATTGACGTAGATGTTGCCCACGCCCACCGCCGCCGTCACGTCGCGAACGGTGTCGTCCAGCCGGGTGTGCAGGCCGAAGGTCAGGCCATAGCCGGTCGCGTTGATCGCCTGCACCGTCCGGGCCAGATCCTTGCGGGCGAAGCGCACGACGTGCAGCACCGGGCCGAAGACCTCGCGCTCAAGCTGGTCGATCCGGTCGATCTCGATGATCGTCGGTGCGACGAAGGTGCCGTATGCGGTCTCGTCGGGCAGGGCGAGGCGGGTGACCCGGCAACCGGCGGCGGCCATCTTCGCGACATGCGCCTCGATTGTGTCGCGCGCCTCGGCGGTGATGACCGGGCCGATGTCGGTCGCCAGCCGGTCGGGGTTGCCGATGACCAGTTCATGCATCGCCCCGCGCAGCATCGCCAGCTGGCGGTCGGCAATATCCTCCTGCAGGCACAGCACGCGCAGCGCCGAACAGCGCTGGCCCGCGCTGTCGAAGGCGCTGGCGATGACATCGGCGACGACCTGTTCGGCCAGCGCCGAGGAATCGACGATCATCGCGTTCTGCCCGCCGGTC
>CAYRLC010000009.1:0-23025 GCA_964424995.1 uncultured Croceicoccus sp. | reverse complement strand
GGTCTCCGCGATCAGCGGGATGGGGCTGCCGTCCGCCGACAGCCGCCTCGCCAGTTCACGCTGGATCAGGCGGGCGACTTCGGTCGATCCGGTGAACATCACGCCCTGCACTTCGGGCGCGGCCACCAGCGCCGCGCCGATGTCGCCCGCGCCGGGGACGAATTGCAGCACCGTGTCGGGAATGCCCGCGGCGTGGAGCAGGCGCACCGCCTCGAACGCGATCAGGGGCGTTTCCTCGGCGGGTTTCGCCAGGACCGGGTTGCCGGCCACCAGCGCGGCAGCGACCTGCCCGGTGAAGATCGCGAGCGGGAAATTCCACGGGCTGATGCAGACGACAGGGCCAAGCGGCGCGGCGTTCGCCAGCGTCGCGCGGGCCTGCACCGCGTAATAGCGCAGGAAATCGACCGCCTCGCGCACTTCGGCGATGGCGTTGGCGGCGCTCTTGCCCGCCTCCCGCATGGCGAGGCCCATCAGGCGCGGCATCGCCGCCTCCATCGCGTCGGCCGCACGGTCGAGGCAGGCGGCGCGCGTCTCGACCGGGGTGGCTGCCCAATCGGCGGCGGCTTTCGCGGCGACGTTCGCGGCATAGGCGACATCGCGCGGGCGGGCGAAGGCGGCATGGCCGACCACGTCGCGGTGATCGGCGGGATTGGTCACGCGGTGCGCGGGGCGTTCGGTCCCCGGCCCCGCGATCAACGGCACCGCGCGCCAGTTCGCGGCAGCAGACGCGCGCAGATCCTCGCCCAATTGAGCCAGCACCGCATCGTCGGCAAGGTCCAGCCCGGCGGAATTGCGCCGGTCGGCAAACAGATCGCGGGGCAGCGCGATCAGCGGGTGCGGCGCGCCGAGCGGTTCGACCGTACGGGCCATGTCGACCGGGTCCGTCGCCAGCTCTTCAGGCGACACGCTCTCGTCCCAGATGCGGTGCACGAAGCTGGAATTCGCCCCGTTTTCGAGCAGGCGGCGCACGAGATAGGCGAGCAGCGTCTCATGCGTGCCGACGGGGGCATAGATGCGGCACGGCCGGCCCAGCGGTTCGACCACATTCTCGTAGAGCGGTTCGCCCATGCCGTGAAGGCACTGGAACTCCCAGTCGCCCACCGCGAAGTCGGGTCCGGCCAAGTGGTAGATTGCGCTCAGCGTCTGGGCATTGTGCGTCGCGAATTGCGGGAACACCGCGTCGCGGCTGGCCAGCAGCTTGCGTGCACAGGCGAGGTACGAGACATCGGTGTGGATCTTGCGGGTGAATACGGGAAAGTCCGCTTGCCCGTCGACCTGCGCCCGCTTGATCTCGTTGTCCCAGTAGGCACCCTTGACCAGCCGGACCATGATGCGCCGGTCGGTACGACGGGCAAGATCGACGATCCAGTCGATGACGAAGGGGCAGCGCCGGCCATAGGCCTGGACCACGAAGCCCAGGCCGTTCCACCCCGCCAGCGCCGGATCGGCGGCAAGGCTCTCCAGCAGGTCGAGCGAGAGTTCGAGCCGGTCCGATTCCTCGGCATCGATGTTGAAACCGATGTCGTAGCCCTTGGCGAGTATGGCCAGCGCCTGCACGCGCGGCAACAACTCGCCCATGACCCGCCCGGCCTGAGCGCGAACGTAGCGCGGATGCAGCGCCGACAGCTTGATCGAGATGCCCGGCCCGCCATAGACGCCGCGCCCGGCGCTCGCCGCGCCGATGGCGTGGATGGCGCGCTCGTAGTCGGCGTAATAGCGATCCGCGTCGGCGGCGGTGGTCGCTGCCTCGCCGAGCATGTCGTAGCTGTAACCGAAACCCTTCGCCTCCAGCTTGCGGGCGCGCTTCAGCGCTTCGGCGATGGTCTCGCCGGTCACGAACTGTTCGCCCATCATCTCCATGGCGAGATCGACGCCGCGCCGGATCACCGGTTCGCCTGCGCGCGCGACAAGGCGGGTGAGGGCAGCCGACAGTCCCCGGTCGTTGACGCTCGACGTCAGCTTGCCGGTGACCACGAGGCCCCAAGTGGCGGCGTTGACGAAAAGCGAGCGCCCTTCGCCCAGATGCGCCTGCCAGTCGCCGGGCGCGATTTTGTCGCGAATCAGCGCGTCGCGGGTGGCATGGTCGGGGATGCGCAGCAGCGCTTCGGCAAGGCACATCAGCGCCACGCCCTCCTGGCTGTCGAGCGAGTATTCCTCGACCAAGGCCTCGACCCCGCCGCGCTGGCCTTCGCGGCGCAATGCCTCGACCAGCCGCACCGTCATCGCGGCGACATCGGCCTTCATGGCGGGGGGCAGGGTGGCCGCCTCCACCAGCGCGGCGACGCAGTCCCGTTCAAGCCGGCGGGTGGAGGCGGTGATCGCCCGGCGGAGGGGGGTGGCCGGGCGAATGGGCATCGCAAACTCTGCGAACGCTGCGAGGGATTCCATGCATCGCTTATACATGATGCGAGGTAGTCGGTTCGACCTTTGACAGTGACAGAACAGGCCAAATTAGCTTAAATCGTGTCAGCAATCGGAGAATCTGGATGGCCAAACGCCCGAATCCGGTCGATCTGGACATGTTCGATCGAAAAATCGTTGCCGCGCTGGTGCTTGATGGCCGGATGTCGGTGACCGATCTCGCGCAGCAGGTCGGGCTGTCCAAGACACCGTGCCAGAACCGCCTGCGCCGGCTGGTCGAAAGCGGTGTCATCCGCGGCTTTACCGCCATCGTCGACCAGGCCGCGCTCGATCTCGATCACGTCGCCTTTGCCGAGGTCAAGCTGTCGGACACCCGCGAACGCGCGCTGGAAGAGTTCAACGTCGCCGTCCGCCGCGTGCCCGAGGTGGAGGAGTGCTACATGATCGCCAGCAGCTTCGACTACTTGCTGAAAGTGCGCACCGCCGACATCCGGCGTTACCGCGAAGTGCTGGGCGAGCGGATCTCGTCACTGCCACACGTCGCCAGCACGTCCACCTTCGTGGCGATGGAGGCGATCAAGGACGGTGCCCGCCCGCGCGTGCCGAAAGTGCGCGGCGACGACGGCTGATCGGCGGTGGTCAGCGGCAGGGCTGTCATGGTTGATCGCCGGGACTAGAGCAGCCCGTAGCGCATCGCCTTGGCAACCGCTTCCGGCAGGTTCTGCGCGCGCAGCTTTTCGCGGATGCGGCGCAAGTGGAGATCGACCGTCGGCACCGCGAGATTCATGCGAAAGCCGATTTCGTCGCGCATGTCGCCCGCCGCAACCCGCGCCAGAACATCGCGTTCGCGCACGCTCAGCGGTTCGGTGACGCCGTCGGCCGCGGCGTGGAAGCGCGGCAGCAACAAACCATGGAGCGCGAAGAGCGCAACGCGAATCTCCGCCTGCTTCGCCCGCGCCGCGGTCGCCGATCCGGCATCGCCGCCCAGCGAGATGATGTAGTACCGCGCCTCGCCGTCCTGTCCGGGAAAAGGCAGGCGACCCACCAGCGAAAAGCCCTCCACCATTCCCGCCTCGGCGTTGTGCTGGATGACCTCCACGCAGTCCGCATCGTCGGGCGACAAGGTGGCGATGGCGGCGCGACCGGTCGTGACCGCGATCGTCGGCATACCCGGAGTCAGCCGGGCGGCAGCGCGCAGCGTGTGATCGTTTCGGAACCACTCCCGCTCGAAATATTCGTCGATGAAATCGCGCGGCAGATTGGATGCGCCGAAATTCCCCTGATCGCCCTGTCCCTTGCCGTTCATCGAAAACGAGCCGAAGCTCGCGATCTCCACCCCGATGCCCTGGAGATAGGCCCAGAACGCGTCGATCCCGCGCCCCGCCTTGGCATCGCCGGTCAGCGTCGCATCGCCCATGATTCCGATCAGCCGGACCATGAAATCATTGAGGCTGTTGGTAAAGACACTGGTATTCAAAGGACGGCCCTGATCAGAAATGCCGCAGGTTCGACGAGTACATCAACGCGAATCAATCGCGAGAGGGATGTTGGTCGGGAATTGCGACTGTTCCGTCCATTTCTAGGCTGTTTTGGATGGGAGGCAATATCCCGCTCAAGGCGACACTTCGAATCTAGGCACTTATTTCAGCCATTTCGGACCAAATCGAAGTTCCAACCCGCTTTTGGCTGGCAATGCGTCAATAATGATGATCCCTTACTTGCCGTAGTATTCGCGAAACCACGCAACAAACCGCGCGATCCCGTCTCGCACCGGCATGTGCGGGGCGTAGCCGGTCAGGTCGCGCAACAGCGAGGCATCGGCCCAGGTCGCAGGCACATCGCCCTTCTGCATCGGCAGCAGGTTGCGGATTGCCGGGCGGCCGACTTCGGTCTCGATCGCGTCGATGAAGTCGGTGAGGCGGACTTTCTCGCCGTTGCCGATGTTGACCACTCGCCACGGCGCGACCGGCGACAGGCTGTCATTCGCAGGGATCGCGGCGCCGGCTTCGGGGCGCACCGGCGGCACGTCGAGCAGCAGGCGGATGCCGCGCACGAGGTCGGTGACGTACGTGAAGTCGCGCCACATCTCGCCGTGATTGAACACGTCGATCGGTCGCCCCTCCAGAATCGCGTCGACGAACTTGAACAGCGCCATGTCCGGCCTGCCCCACGGGCCGTAAACGGTGAAGAAGCGGAACATCGTGACCGGCAGGTTCCACAAATGGGCATAGGAATGGCCCATCGCCTCGTTCGCCTTTTTCGTCGCGGCATAGAAGGTGAGCGGAGTGTCCGCCTTGTCGGTCTCGGCAAAGGGCATCGCCTCGTTCGCGCCGTAGACGGACGAGGTGCTGGCCATCATCAGGTGGCCCACGCCCAATTCGCGCGCGACTTCCATCACGTTGAAGGTGCCGACAAGATTGCTGTCGAGATAGGCGCGGGGGTTGTCGAGGCTGTAGCGAACCCCCGCCTGCCCGGCGAGATGGACGATGGCGTCAGGCGCGAAGGCCGATGCGGCGGCGGAGAGCGCGTCCATATCCTCCAGCAGCGCCTCGGTCGCGGTGAAGTCGGGGTGCTGCTTCAGCATCTGCAAGCGGCGACGCTTCAGGGTGACGTCGTAGTAGTCGCTCATCCCGTCGTAGCCGTGGACGGCGATCCCATCGCGCAGCAGCAGATCGCAGAGGTGATAGCCGATGAACCCCGCCGCACCGGTAACGAACACGCGCCGGAACGGTGGAGAAGGGCGGGAAGGTTCGGCGCTTTCGCTCATGCTCGTCTCGCTAGCCGCTGCGCGGGGCGCGGTCCAGCAGGCGCTGTTCGAACCATGCTTCGCTGCCCGGCGGGTGATCTTTCCACGCCTGATCGGGCCGGATCGCCGCAGGCGGTTTTGCCTTGCGCGCCCGATCTGGCATGGCCGGTCACGATGTCCGACCTTTCTCTTGATCCCGTGACGACCGCAGACCCCCTGCTCGAACGCCTGCACGACCTGTTCGGCTTTCGCGGCTTTCGCGGGGTGCAGCGGCAGGTGGTGGACCGGGTCATGGCCGGGCAATCGACGCTGGCGGTCATGCCGACCGGTGCGGGCAAGTCGCTGACCTACCAGCTTCCCGCCACGCTGCTGGACGGGACTTGCGTGGTGATCAGCCCGCTCATCGCGCTGATGCACGACCAGCTGCGCAGCGCCGAGGCGAACGGCATCCGCGCCGCGACGCTGACCAGCGTGGACGAGAACCGCGCCGAAACGGTGGCGCGCCTGCGAGCCGGCGAGCTGGACCTCATCTACGTCGCGCCCGAACGCGCCAGCCAGCCGCATTTCCGCGAGCTTCTGTCCGAGTGCCGCATCGCGCTCTTCGCCATCGACGAGGTGCATTGCGTTTCCGAATGGGGCCATGACTTCCGCCCCGACTATCGCCTGTTGCGCCCGCTGATGGACCAGTTCGGCCATGTCCCGCGCCTCGCCCTGACCGCAACGGCGGACGCGCATACGCGGGCCGACATTCTGACGCAGCTGGGTATTCCGGGCGAGGGCATGATCGTCGCCGGGTTCGACCGGCCCAACATCCGCTACGCCATTCACGCGCGCGACGGGCTGACCCAGCAGCTGCGCGCTATCCTGGCCGCCAATCCCGGCCCCGGCATCGTCTATGCCCCGACTCGCGCCGCGACAGAGCGGCTGGCCGAGGCGCTTTCGGATGGCCGGCGCGAAGTGCGCGCCTATCACGCCGGCCTGCCGCCCGAAGTCCGCGCCGCGAACCAGGCGGCGTTCGTCGCCAGCGAGGACATGGTGATGTGCGCGACCGTCGCCTTCGGCATGGGCATCGACAAGCCCGACGTCCGGTTCGTCGCGCATGCCGGGCTGCCGAAATCGATCGAGGGCTATTACCAGGAAACCGGGCGTGCAGGCCGCGACGGCGATCCCTCCGTGGCGCACCTGTTCTGGGGCGCCGACGATTTCGCCCGCGCGCGGATGCGGGTGCAGGAGGTCGAACCCGCCCGCCAGCAGGGCGAACGCGCACGCCTTGCCGCGCTGGGCGCGCTGGTCGAGACGGCGGGTTGCCGGCGCGCGATCCTGCTGCGCCATTTCGGCGAAACCCCGCCCGAAACTTGCGGCAATTGCGACAACTGCCTGACCCCGCCGCGATCGGTGGACGCGACGGTGACCGCGCAGAAGTATCTCTCCGCCGTGGCGCGCACGCGGCAGATGTTCGGTGCGGGCTATATCGAAAGCATCCTGACCGGCCAGGCGAGCGAGCGCGCCAGCAGCCAAGGGCACGACACCCTGTCGGTCTTCGGCATCGTCGAGGGGGAGGAAGCGGCCCTGCTGAAGCCGGTGCAGCGCGCGCTGCTGGTGCGCGGGGCGCTGCTGCCGACCGAACATGGCGGGCTGATGCTGGGGCCGGAGGCGCGCGCCTACCTGAAGGGGGAAACGCCGCTCGACCTCGTCATTCCGCCGCGGCGCGAACGGGGCGGGCGCAAGGGGGCGAAGGGCGGGTCGCAGGCATTGAACCCGGTCGGCGATCCGCTGTTCGACGCGCTGCGCGACCTTCGCCGCGATCTGGCGAAGGACATGGGCGTGCCGCCCTATGTCATCTTCCACGATTCGGTGCTGCGCGACATGGCCGGGTTCAAGCCGCAGAGCCGCGCCGCGCTGGCCGACCTGCCCGGCATCGGGGCCAAGAAGCTGGACGCCTATGCCGAAGCGTTTCTGGGGGTGATCCGCCGCCATTCCTGATCCGCTTGCGCGGTGCCCCGTCGTGATATAAATATGATATCACAATTTGAGCGGCGACGTGCCGTCGAAGGGGGATTTATGGAACTGCATGCGATGGATACCAGCCGCGAATCGACCGCCGGGGTCGGCAGCGGATACCTCATGCTGCTGGTCGTGCTGGCGGCGCTGCTCGCCATGGCGGCGCAGTTCACGCTGATGGCGCAGCCGTCGCCTTTCGTGCTGGTCGTCGCGGCGCTGGTGCTCGCCTTCGTCAGCAGCGGGTTCTACATGCTCCAGCCGAACCAGGCGGCGGTGATCACCCTGTTCGGATCCTATCGCGGCACCGATCGCAGCCACGGGCTGCGCTGGGTCTGGCCGTGGATGGGCCGCAAGAAGGTGAGCGTTCGCGCCAACAACGTCCATTCGGAACGCATCAAGATCAACGACAAGCGCGGCAACCCGATCGAGATCGCCTGCAATGTCGTGTGGCGCGTGCGCGATACCGCGCAGGCCAGCTTCGACGTCGACGACTATCGCGAATTCGTGAACATCCAGATCGAGGCGGGGCTGCGCACGGTCGGATCGCGCCATCCCTACGACGATATCGAGGAGGGCGAGACGACCCTGCGCGGTGACGGCGATCTGGTGAACGGCGAACTGCTGTCCGAACTGAACGAGCGGCTGAAGGTCGCCGGCATCGTGGTGGACGAGGCGGGCCTCACCCACCTCGCCTATGCCGCCGAGATCGCCGGGGCGATGCTCCGCCGGCAGCAGGCCGAGGCGGTGATCGCCGCGCGTGCCAAGCTGGTGATGGGCGCGGTGACAATGGTCGAGATGGCGCTGGCAAAGCTGAGCGAGGGCGACATCGTGCATCTGGATGACGAACGGCGCGCGGCGATGGTGTCGAACCTGATGGTCGTGCTCTGCGGCGAACGGGAAACCCAGCCGATCGTCAATACCGGCACGCTCTACAACCACTGATCGCCGGTGAATGGCCGCAAGCCCTTTGCCCTGCGCCTCGATCCCGCGCTGCATGCCGCGATCGAGGAACTGGCCGCGCGCGACTTGCGCTCGGTCAATGCCGAGATCGAGTGCCTGCTGCGCGAGGCGCTGGGCAGGCGGGGCGTGAAGGTCGGCGCGACCGAGAAACCGAAACGGGGCAGGCCGCCGCGACAGGTCGAGTGACCCGGCGCGGCGGCCCTTCCCATCAGTGCAGCACGGCGGGTTCCTGCCCGCGGGTCTTCCACAGCGAGTAACCGACGCCGCCCGCGATCAGCGCGAAAGTCACGCCAAGGCTCAGCACCGGCGGGAACTTGTCGCCGCCCAGCAAGAAGTCGGACACGAAGATCTTGCCGCCGATGAACACCAGCACCGCCGCCAGCGCGTACTTGAGGTAGGCGAAGCGGTCGATCATCGCCGCCAGCGCGAAATAGAGCGCGCGCAGGCCCAGGATCGCCATGATGTTCGAGGTGTAGACGATGAAGGTGTCGGTGGTGATCGCGAAGATCGCCGGCACCGAATCGACCGCGAAGACCAGATCGGCAAGGTTGATGACGACGAGCGCGAGGAACAGCGGGGTGGCGGCGCGCACCATCCGGCCGGTCTTTTCATCGGGCACCTGCACGAAGAAGTGCTGGTCGTGCAGTTCCTTCGTCACCCGCATGTGGCGGCTGATCCAGCGGACCACCGGGTTGTTGCCGATGTCGGGATCGTGGTCCGACGTGAAGAACATCTTGATGCCGGTGAACACCAGGAACGCGGCGAAGATGTAGAGCACCCAGTAGGCTTCCTGAACCAGCGCCGCACCGCCCGCGATCATCAGCCCGCGCAGCACGATCACCGCCATGATGCCCCACAGCAGCGCGCGGTACTGGTACTTCGCCGGAATCGCGAAGAAGGTGAAGATCAGGCTGATCACGAAGACATTGTCGATCGACAGCGCCTTTTCGATGAAGAAGCCGGTAAAGTACTGCATGCCCGCGGTGTCGCCCTTGGCATGCCAGACCCACGCGCCGAACAGCATCGCGATGCCGATGTAGAACGCGGTGAGCTTCAGCGATTCGCCGATGCCCATCTCGCGGTCTTCCTTGTGGAGGATGCCGAGGTCGAAGGCGGTCAGTGCGGCGACGAGGCCGAGGAAGGAAAGCCAGAACCAGGCCGGGGTGCCGAGCCAGTCGGTAAAAAGGAATTCCATCGCGCGGCCTCCTTAGATGGCGAAGGATACGGCGGGTGCGGGGCGGGCCAGCGCGCGGCCGAGACGGCGCTTCAGCCCCGCCTTCATGGCCCTGAGGCGCGCAATCTCGAGAGCGCTGCGGCGCAGTTGCGCGCGGGTCAGGGCATCGTCGAGCTTCTGCAGACGCTCGAGCAATCGGAAGATCTTGTCGGACATGTCTTTTCCCTATCGAAACGGGTTGCGTTCGATCGGATGCGCCGATGGACCCGGTCCGGGATTATGGTGGGCTGATGTGCGAAACGGCCCGGACTGGCATCGGTATCACCCGATGCGGTCCGACATCACGAGGCGTTTCGTGGGCATGCCCAGGATACGCCGCGCCAGAGGGGCCCGGTCCCGCGACGGTCGAGATGGGGTGTGCGGGGCACGATGACAACCCCCTTTTTTCACGCGGTCAGAGCAGGTGGCCGGTGCGATCGCGCTTGGTGTCGAGATACCGCTCATTATGCGGATTGGCCGGCAGCTGGTGGGGCACCCGTTCGGCCACCGTCCCGCCCACCTCTTCCAGCGCCGCGACCTTCGCCGGGTTGTTGGTCATCAGCCGTATCGCGCCGATACCGAGTAGCTGGAGCATGCGCGCCGCAACGGGGAAATCGCGCGCCTCGGTCGGCAGGCCCAGCCGGTTGTTGGCATCGACCGTGTCGTAGCCCTGATCCTGCAGCCGATAGGCGCGCAGCTTGTTGATGAGGCCGATCCCGCGCCCTTCCTGCCGCAAGTAGAGCAGCACGCCGTAGCCGCCCCTGCCCGCTTCCTCGGCCATGGCGTGGAGCGCGGCGTCGAGCTGCGGGCCGCAATCGCACTTGAGGCTGGAGAGTACGTCGCCGGTCAGGCACTCGGAATGGAGGCGGACCAGCGGCGTGCGATCCGAACGCTGTTCACCGACGATCAGCGCGACATGTTCGCGCAAGTCGTCGGGCGCGCGGAAGGCGACGATCTCGCAAGCATCGGCGGCGGCGGTGGGCAGATGCGCGCGGGCCTGGATCGAGAGTCGCGCCGGATCCTGGAACGCGGCGAGATCGGCCACCGTGCAGTCGACCACGTTCTCGCAAGGGTCGGGATCGACGAGGAAACAGGGCAGCACCCCCGCCAGCCGCGCCAGCACCATCGCTGCCGTCGCCGCCTCTGCTGCCGCGATGGCCTCGGCGCGAAAGGGTCCGGCCAGCGGGTGCGACAGGTCCTGCGACGGATCGGCGAGGGCACGGGCGAGCGGCAGGGTGAAGGGCTCCGCCGCGCGGATCAGCACCGGCGCATCCGGCACCGCGGCGTCACGCTGGTTGGCCAGTTTCAGCGTCGCGGCGCGCGCGGCCGAGATGAGAAGCAGCGGCGCACGCGTATGCCCGCTTTCGTAACCCGTTTCCGCGCAGAGCAGGGTCAGCGCGCCGTCCGCGCCCGCCAGCCGCACCGGCCAGCCGTGGCGCAGCGCGTCTATCGCCTGCGCGGCATGGCGGGCATTGGCCGTGCTCACCGCCCGCTCACAATGCGAACTCGGTGATAAGCGGGATATGGTCCGAAGGCTGCTCCCAGCGGCGCGTTTCCTCAACGAAGCGGTGCGAGACCGACTGCGCGGCGAGATCCGGCGAGGCCCACATGTGATCGAGCCTTCGGCCCTGGTCCTTGTCGCGCCAGTAGGAGCGGTAGGACCACCACGAATAGTTGCGATCGGGCGCGGGGATATGCTTGCGGCCAAGGTCCACCCAACCGTGGGCGTCGGTCAGGCGGCCCAGCGTCTCCACCTCCAGCGGGGTGTGGCTGACCACTTTCAGCAGGGCCTTGTGATCGTAGACGTCGCATTCCAGCGGGGCGATGTTGAAATCGCCGACCAGCAGCGTCGGGCGGTCGATCCGCTCGGCCCAGCGAGTCATGCGTTCGAGGAAATCGAGCTTCTGCCCGAATTTCGGGTTCACCTCGCGGTCGGCCACGTCGCCGCCGGCCGGGATGTAGACGTTCTCGACGATCATGCCCTGCCCGGCACCGTGCAGTTCCACCCCGACGTGCCGCGCCTCGCCATTATCCTGCCAGTCGTGGCGGCTGAACTCGGTGAAGGGGATGCGGCTGACGGTGGCCACGCCGTGGTAGCCCTTCTGCCCGTGGATCGCGCGGTGGATATAGCCCAGCCGTTCGAACATCTCGTGCGGGAAAAGGTGCTCGGCGCACTTGATCTCTTGCAGGCAGAGCACGTCGGGCGCTTGCTCGGCCAGCACGCGCTCGACCTGATCGATGCGCAGGCGGACGGAGTTGATGTTCCAGGTGGCGACAGAAACCATGGGCAGGCCCATAATGGCCCGGCCCGCAAAGTCCACCAGCCAAAGGCAGACGCGTGCTGAGGGCAATGAAAAACCCTCGACCCGGGGGCAGTGGGTCGAGGGCTTCCATTCGCGTTCGTCACGCTCGGCAAGATGAACTTCGCTTGGTTCCGGGCAACAGGGGGGAAACCCGGAGCCGCTCATCCTGTGACACCATTTCTAGGGGGGCGGCCCTGTCGCCCAGATGAACGGAAAGGTGACCTTAACCGCGTTTCATCGCCGGGTTCGCACCGCTCAACGACAAATGCCGGGTCAACCCTGACGGTGACCCGGCATTCGTGTTGCTGCCGTTCAGCAAGCGGCTGGGATCAGCGCTTGGTGCGGGCGCGCACGTCCTTGAACGTGAAAGTGCCGTCGCCCACGCTCATGCCATAGCGATGGTTGCTCAGCATGACCTTCGTGGTCTTGTTCTGCGCGTCGACCGACACCCAGCCGGCCAGTTCCATCCCGCCTGGCGCGCGGGCGTCCTTTTCGAAGATCATGGTCAGCGTCCCGTATTCGGGGTGCTTCGGGTCCTTGATCCGCACGCTCGTCACGTCGGGGTGGTTGGTCGGCATCAGCTTGCCATAGCGCGAGATATCGCCGTCGGGCTTGAGCAGCGCGCCGAGCGGGCTGTTCTTGATCGGCCAGACCTGCTTCTGGTTCACCTCGTAGTCGAGCATCGTGAGCCGGCTGCCGTCGGAGACGATCAGCATGGGAATGCCCTTGCCGTACTGGAAGCGGATCTTGCCGGGGCGCTTCAGCGTCATCGTGCCGGACATGCTCTGCCCGCTGCGATCGGTCTGCGTGAAGTCGGCCTTCATCGTGGTGATCGAGCGGAGCGCCTTGACGGCATCGTCCATGCGCGACGGGGCTGCCGCGACGGGAGCGGCGGGCGCGATCAGCGCTGCCGGAGCGGCCAGCGCGAGGAGGCCGGCGCCGAAGGCGCGGGCCGTGCGGGTCTTGAGTGAGGTCATGGTCATCCCGGTTCGTGTATCAATCGGGCATTGAACCCGTAGTGAACCGGGGGCGTTCCCGAATGTTCATCGGAAAAGCGAGAAGCAGCGAGGTCAGGTCGCACTGTCACTGGCCGGTTGCGGCCACCGCGCAGGCTGGGGCTCGTTGCAGTCGGCGGCGGGCGAAGACCCGCGCCGATCGGGCCTGGGGGGAGCGATTCTCCGCCCCGGGCCGAAAGCAGGCTGGCGGAACCGTCCGCCAGCACGCGATCACTTGATCTTGGCTTCCTTGAACTCGACATGCTTGCGCACGACGGGATCGTACTTCCGCTGGACCATCTTCTCGGTCATGTTGCGCGGGTTCTTCTTCGTGACGTAGAAGAAGCCGGTATCGGCGGTGGAGACCAGCCGGATCTTGACGGTTGCGGGCTTCGCCATGGCGTGTTCCTGATAATTCCTCTGGCCGCGGGGCGGGACGGATCCAGCCTCGCGAACGGTCAAACTCGCGAAAATCGTAAATCTGCGAAAACGGAATCGGTACACCCGTCTCGCAAAGCGGGTGCGCCTTTGCGCGAAAGGGCCAGCCAAGTCAAGCGCGAGCGGCACAGGACGATGCCTCGATGCTCCTTCGCGGGGCGCAAATCGCAAACGGCACCGGGGTGTCCCGGTGCCACATCCCCAAGCTCAAACACAAACGGCACCGGGATGTCCCGGTGCCGTGCGCTTTGCCGTGAGGCGAAGATTATTGCGGCGAGGCGTCCATGTCGTCGGCTTGCTCTTCCATGGCGTCCTTGGTGGCTTCGCCAGCGTCTTCGATCGCGTCGGCCTGCTCGTCGGTGACCTGGCCAGCGTCTTCCATTGCGTCAGCGGTCGCTTCCGCTGCTTCGTCGATCGCTTCGGCCTGATCTTCCATCTGGTTTTCAGCCGGGCTGTCGCAAGCGGCGAGGCCGAGGCCAAGAGCGGCAGCGGCCGCAACGGTCAGAATCTTCTTCATACTCAGTTCCCCTTTTATAAAAGGTGAGGGGTGGCGGATCAGTCCGTCACCCCCCGGTCTTTCCCGTGTCAGACGTTCTTAGCGAACCCGGCCACGACGAAACATGTTGACGATCGCAAGCAGGACGACGGCGCCCAGGAACGAGAACAGCAGCGCGGTGAGGCTGAAGCCATTCATGATCGTGTTGCCACCGACAACGAGGCCGGCGAGCAGCGCGCCGACGATGCCCACGACGACGTTGAGCAGGATGCCCTGCTGCGCGTCGGTCCGCATGACAATGCTGGCGAGCCAGCCGATGATGCCGCCGACGATGATAAGAATGATGATGCCCATCGTACGCTTCCTTGAATTGGTGTTTGATCAGGAAACGTGGGCGACCCGAATTTGGTTCCGGACCGTGTGGAAAAGTCGACGAACCGAATGAGAATCATAGCATCCGGTTCACCGGATCTTCACCGATTCAGGCGTTCGCCACAGAGCCGAATACGAACAACGCCACGATGCCCGCAGCGATGCGATACCAGGCGAACGGGGCAAAGCCCTTGCGGCTGACGAAGGCGACGAAGGCACGGATCACCACCAGCGCCACGATGAACGACACGACGAAGCCGATCGCGATCTCGGTCCAGCCCACGGTCATGGAATTGGCGGCGAGCAGTTCGCGGTTGTCCATGATCTCCAGCGTCGAGGCGCCGAGCATGGTCGGGATGGCGAGGAAGAAGCTGAATTCGGCGGCGGTCCGCCGCTCGATCCCCATGGCCAGCGCGCCCATGATCGTCGCACCCGACCGGCTGACACCGGGGATCATGGCGAGGCACTGGATGAAACCGACGCCCAGCGCCTGCTTGACCGGCAACTGCCCGATCCCGCTCGGCCCGCCGTCATGGCGAGCGTACTTCTCGACCACCAGGATCGCGATGCCGCCGCCGATCAGCGCCCAGGCGACCACCATCGGGCTGCCCAGCAGGATGTCGATGTAGTCCTTCAGGATCAGGCCGATCACCGCCGCCGGCAGGAACGCCACCGCGAGGTTCACGAAGAACCGGATCGATTCGGGATGGCGGTTGAGGATGCCGATCCCCGCGGCCCAGAACGTGCGCCAGTACTGCACCACGACCGCGAGGATCGCGCCCAGCTGGATGACGACGTTGAAGACCTTCCACTCCTCCGCATCGTAGCCGAACAGGGCGGAGGCGAGGATGAGATGCCCGGTCGAGGAGACGGGGATGAATTCGGTGAGACCCTCGACGATGCCGAGGAGGACCGCTGTCAGCGCAAGATTTTCCATGTGCCCGACGGGTCGCCCGGCGCAGGTTCCAAGTCAAGGCTGAGCTTGGGGTTCTGCGCCGGGCTGTTGTCTCAGGCGATTACCACATCCGCACGCGGTCGGCTGGCTTGATGTACATCTTGTCGCCGGGCTGGACGTTGAACGCCTTGTACCACGGGTCGAAGTTGGCCAGCACCACGTTGGTCCGCGCCTTGTCGGGCGAGTGCGGATCGGTCTGCAGGATCGTGCGGGTCAGCTGTTCGGTCCACATGCCGCGGTTGCCGATGGCATGGGCGATGAAGAACCGCTGGTCGCCGGTCAGCCCGTTGATCACCGGCGCTTCCTTGCCGCCGAGGCTCAGCTTGTAGGCGTCGTAGGCGATCTTCAGGCCCGCAAGGTCGGCGATGTTCTCGCCCAGCGTCAGACGGCCGTTGATGCAGGTCTTGCCATCGTCGAGCGGGCAGAACGCGTCGTATTGAGCAATCAACTTTTTGGCCGCTTCCATGAACTTGGCGCGGTCTGCGGGCTTCCACCAGTTCCGCATCACGCCGTCGCCGTCGTACTGCGATCCCTGGTCGTCGAAGCCGTGGCTGATCTCGTGCCCGATCGTCGTGCCGATGATGCCGTAGTTGACCGCGGGGTCGGCGCTCAGCGCGAAGTTCGGAGCCTGGAGGTAGGCAGCCGGGAAGACGATCTCGTTGTTGGAGGCGTTATAGTAGGCGTTCACCGTCTGCGGCGACATGTGCCATTCTTCCTTGTCGACCGGCTTTGACAGGTCCTCGAGGTCCTTGTTCCAGCTCCACTGCGCCGCGGCGAGCGAGTTGGCGAGCGCGTCGTCGGCGGTGATCTCAAGCCCGTCATAGGTTTCCCACTTGTCGGGATAACCGATCTTCACGTTGAACTTCGAAAGCTTGTCCTGCGCCTGCTGCTTGGTGGCGGCATCCATCCAGCCGAGGCTGTCGATCGATTGACCCATCGCCTTGCGGAGGTTGCCGACGAGCTCGACCATCGCGGCCTTCGCCTCGGGCGAGAAATTGCGTTCGACGTAGAGCTGGCCGACCGCTTCGCCGAGCCGGTTGTTGACCAGTCCGATCGCCTGCTTGTCGCGCGGGCGCTGCACCTGCTGGCCGCCCATGTACTTGCCCCAGAAGGCGAACTGCGCGTCCTCGATGTCCTTGGGCAGGATGGAGGCATAGCTGTTCAGGAACTGCGCCGCGCTCCATGCCTTCCACGTCGCGAGATCGGTGTCGCCGATCAGCTTCAGCATCGCGGGGAAGCCGGCGCCCAGCTTGGCGAGGTCGGCATCGCTGAGGCCCAGCGCCTTCGCCTCTGCCGCGTCGGGGCGCATCTCGATGACCTGGAACGTGTCCTTGCTGCCAAGGCCCATCGCGTCGAGGTAGGTCTGCATCGGGAAGTTACCCGGTAGCGCGGTCAGCTGCGCGCGGGTCAGCTCGTTGTAGACCAGCTGCGGATTGCGCGAGACGGCACGGTCCCAGTCGAGCACCGCGATCTTGCGCTCCAGCGCGTAGACCGAGTTGGCAGCGGCGGCGGGATCCGCGTAGCCCGCCTTGCCGAGCAGGAAGGTCAGGTATTCCTTGTACTTGGCGCGGATCTCGAGGTTCTTCTCGCTGTCGACGAGGTAGTTGTCGCGGTCGGGCAGGCCCAGGCCGCCGATCGAGAAGAACACCTGGTTGACCGAGGGGTGCAGGTCGTCGGCCCCGACATAGAGGCCGATCGGGTCGGGCATGCCCGGCTTGCCGAAGAAGGCGGCGAGTTCGGCCTGGTCCTTGATCGCGTAGATCTGACCCAGCAGCGCCTGCGCCGGGGCCATGCCGCGCGCATCGATGGCCGCGCGGTCGAGGAAGGCGTTGTACGAATCGCCAACCTTCTGCTGCGGGGAGCCGGCGGCGGCGTGGGCGCTGCCCATCTCGGTGATGATCTGCGCGACCTGCTTCTCCGCCTTCAGCGCAAGGTCGGTCGTCACGCCATAGGCGCGGAACTGCGGCGGGATCGGGTTCGCGTCTTCCCACTTGCCGTTGACGTAGTCGTGGAAATCGTCGCCCGGCTTCACCGCGCTGTCGAGATCGGCGGGATCGAAGCCCATCGCGGGCCAGACCATCGGTGCGGGATCGACAATCGCCGGCGCGGTGGCAGGGGCGGGGGCAGGGGCGTCCTGGGCAAGGGCGGGGGCGGCGAGGGAGAGCGCCGAGCAACCGGCGGCAAGGATGATACGCTTCATGATTCTGGCTTCAGTCCCGCTTTGTGAAAGTGGATGGCCATGGGCCATAGCGTGGGCGCGCCGGGGTGGCGACGACGCTCGTCGGTTTCTATTGATACTTGATCGATGAACCGAGCCTGTCGCGAGGTCAAGCCGTTGCTTCCCCCCGCCGCCAGCTGCGGGCGGAACGAACACCGTCAGGCGAGGCCGAGTGCTTGCCGCGAGGGTTCGTGGAACTGCAGCCGGGCGAGGCGGGCATAGACCCCGTTCAGCGCGGTCAGGCTATCGTGGTCGCCTTCCTCGACGATGCGGCCCTGGTCCATCACCACGATCCGGTCGGCCGCGCGCACGGTGGCCAGGCGGTGGGCGATGACCAGCGTCGTGCGCCCGGCCATCAGCCGTTCGAGCGCCGACTGCACCAGCCGCTCGCTCTCGGCATCGAGCGCGCTCGTCGCCTCGTCCAGCAGCAGGATCGGTGCATCGCGCAGCAGCGCGCGGGCGATGGCGAGCCGCTGGCGCTGGCCTCCCGAAAGCCGCGCGCCGCTCTCGCCGACGAAGGTGTCGAGACCATCGGGAAGGTCACGCAGGAAATCTTCGGCATGGGCGGCGCGGGCGGCTTCCCAGATCTCCGCGTCGGTTGCATCGGGGCGGCCGTACTGGATGTTGTAGCGCGCGCTGGCGGCGAACAGGACCGATTCCTGCGGCACCATGGCGATGCGGCGGCGCACTTCGGCAGGATCGGCGCGGGTCAGGTCCACCCCGTCGATCCGCACGCTGCCCGCCTGCGGGTCGTAGAACCGGGCGACGAGCTGGAACAGCGTCGACTTGCCCGCACCCGACGGGCCGACGATGGCCACTGTTTCCCCCGGCTCGACGGTGAGGGTGAATTCGTTGAGCGCGGCGCGGTCGGCCCGGCTGGGATAGCGGAAGGTCACGTTCTGGAACGCGATCGCCCCGCGCGGCGGCACCGGCATGTCCTGCGGCCGTTCGGGCGCGGTGATGGCGGGATGGGTGGCGAGCAGTTCCTCCATCCGCTGGGCCGCGCCGGCCGCCTGCAGCAGGCTGCCGTAGACTTCGGTCAGCGCGCCGAACGCGCCCGACACCAGCCCGACGGTGATGACGAAGGCGGCGATGGTGCCGCCGCTGATTCGCCCTTCCGAAACGTCGATCGCGCCTTTCCACAAGAGCAGCGTGATCGCGCCGAAGACCATCAGGATGACGACGGTGGTCAGCACCGCGCGTGTCTTGATTCGCGCCTTGGCGGTCTCCAGCCCGCGTTCGACCGCGGCGCGGAAGCGGTCCCGCTCCCGGTCTTCCTGGTTGAAGACCTGCACGATCTGCATCGCGCCCAGCACTTCGTTGGTCATCGCACCCACGTCGGCCAGCCGGTCCTGGCTGGTGCGCGACAGCGACTGCACCCGCTTGCCGAACATCACGATGGGCAGGATCACCAGCGGGATCGCCAGGATCAGGTAGCTCGACAGCCCGGGCGCGAGGTAGAACATGTAGGCGACGCCGCCGATCGCGGTCAGCAGGTTGCGCAGCGCCACCGACACGGTGGTCGACACGACCTGTTCGATGACGGCGGTATCGCTGGTCATCCGGCTGGCGATTTCGGCTGGTCTGTTCTCTTCGTAGAACGAGGGCGGCATCGTCAGCAGATGTCGGTTCACCCGCGTGCGCAGGTCGGCGACAACGCGCTCGCCCAGCCATGACACGAAGAAGAAGCGCAGGCCCGTCGCGATCGCCAGTACCACCACGATCAGCAGCAGGTACTGGAACCAGCGCCCGATGTCGGCCCCAGCACCCGATCCGAACCCGCGGTCGATGATCAGCTTGAAGCCCGACGGAATGGCCAGCGTCGCCGCCGAAGAGATCGTCAGTGCGACGAGTGTCGCGCCGACCAGCCCCGGATATTCGCCCGCCGCCCGCGCCAGAAGACGCAAGGGACCGATGCTTTCGGCCCGGGGGGCTTCGTTCGGGGAGTTGACCGGCGCCTCGCGCCGACGCTTGCGTGACATGGCAGGGCCACTAGACGAAAGTGGAGTCGGCGCAAACCCCGCCGGAGGTCTAATCGATGCTCGAAAGTGCAGCCGGAGCATCAGGCTGAAGAACCGGGGGTGGGCCGGGCGTGCCGAAGGGGGCAGCGACGCGCGAGATGCAACGTTTGCAATAATCATTCGTCTTTGTGCATTGCAACATCGCTCGCGCAGGCAGATATTAACGCATCGCGCTATCAGGAGAAGACATTTGCTCTACCAGATCTACGAGGTGCAAAGGGCATGGCTGGCCAGCGCCAGCGCCGCCGCCTCGATCGGCGCGGAATGGCTGACCAATCCGCGCAACCCGCTGGGTTACACCGGGTTCGGGCCGGCCATCTCCTCCGCGATGGAAGTGTTTTCTCATGCCGCAGCGCCGCGCGCCAAACCGGCGTTCGGCATCCACCGTATCGAGCGTGACGGCAAGAGCTTCGACGTGGTCGAGGCCGACGTGCTGCACAAGCCGTTCGGCAACCTGAAGCGGTTCACCCATGCTGGGTTGCCCGAAAACCCGCCGCGCCTGCTGATCGTCGCGCCGATGAGCGGGCACTACGCCACGCTGCTGCGCGGGACGGTCGAACGGATGCTGGAAAACGCCGAGGTCTACATTACCGACTGGGCCGACGCGAAGCTGGTGCCGACATCGGAAGGCAGCTTCGACCTCGACGACTACATCGACTATATCATCGCCTTCCTGGAGCATATCGGCCCCGGCGCGAACGTGATGGCGGTGTGCCAGCCTTCGGTGCCGGCCTTTGCCGCGACCGCGATCATGAACGAGGACAAGCACCCCTGCCGTCCTGCCACGCTGACCATGATGGGCGGCCCGATCGACACGCGCGAGGCGCCGACCGAAGTCAACGACATGGCGGTGACCCGCCCGCTGGCCTGGTTCAAGCAGAACCTCATCCAGACGGTGCCGATGCAGTATTCGGGCGGCGGTCGCCGGGTCTACCCGGGCTTCCTGCAGCTCGCGGGCTTCATGTCCATGAACCTCGGCAACCACATGATGAGCCACTACGCGATGTTCAAACATCTCGTCGTCGGCGACGGTGAAAGCGCCGAGGCGACGAAGATCTTTTACGACGAATACCTCGCCGTCTGCGACATGACCGCCGAATTCTACCTCCAGACGGTGCACGCGGTGTTCAAGGAATACCTGCTGCCGCGCGGCCTGCTGACCCATCGTGGTCGCACCGTCGATACGGGGGCGGTCACCGACACCGCGATCCTGTGCATCGAGGGTGAGCGTGACGACATCTCGGGCGTGGGCCAGACTCGCGCGGCGCTCGACATCACGCCGAACCTGGCGGAGGCGAAGAAGCACTATTACCTCGCCCCCGGCGTCGGCCACTACGGCATCTTCAACGGGTCGAAATGGCGCAGCATCATCGCTCCGATCGCGGAGAAGTGGATGGCGGACAATGCGCGCGGGCGGCTTCAGGCGGTCGCCTGACGCTGCCTTTCGGGCACATTGGGGGCGGTCCGGTAGTGTCGGAATTATCGGGCCGTTAACTACCTCCGTTTAAGACATCTTTTCGCGACACCTGCGAAAGATGGACCATGAGCACGCTGAACCCGATCCTCGCGACCCTCCTCCGTTTCGGAGGCGCGCTGGCCGGTGCGGGTGTGGTCTACCTCGTTTCCGATGCGACGCTGATGGAAGGGCTGGCCTCTGCGGGGCTGGCCGGCCAGGTCGCGCCCGAAATGGCGCGGATCGGCGCCTGTGTCGGTGCCGTGCTGGTCGGCTTCGTCATCGCGTCGCAGGTCGTGGGCCTGCTCGACCGATCGCACCGCACGCCGCACGGCACGAAGAGCGAGGCCGCCGAATCGGTGCCGCGCCTGCGCCGCCACCTGGTCGAAGGTGGCGGTCCGCAGCGCGGCTCCGCGATTCCCGACTATCTCGATCCCGATCCTGCCCCGACCAAGCCGGTGGCGGTGTCCTTTGCCGAACTGGGGCTCGAACATCCCAGTGCGCAGGAATACCCGATGCCGGCGGGGCATCAGGGCGAACCGGGCGACGATTTCGCCTTTGCCGATGCGCCCGACCGTCCCGACCATGCGGGCAGCGCCTCCGAAGAATGGGACGAGCCGGCTGCCAGCCTGAAGCCGAGCGTTCCGCCACCAGCCCCTGCTCCTGCCGAACCGCGGATGTCTGCGGCCCGCGCCGAAGCCGCCGCACAGGCGCGCGAGCTCGCCGAGGCCGCGCCCGTCGCGTCAGAGGCACCGGCCGTGCGCGCCGCCGCCCCGTCAGCGCAGGCGGGCCCCGTGCCCTTCGGTGCTGGCAACGCGGCAAGCCCTGCCGCCGCGCCGGTACGCGACCTGCCTGTCAGCGATTCGCCCCATCACGATTTGCCCCATCACGACTTGCCAGCGACCGACGAGGTCGGCCTGACCTCGTTCGATGCCGATGACAGCCACTGGGTTGACGCTGGCTGGGACGAGGATGGCTCGTTCGAAGCTGTCGGTCCGGCTCCGGCTCCCGAACCGGTCCGCGCCGATTCTCCGCCCAGGCAAGTCGAGGCGCGGCCTGTGGCAGAGTCCTACGGCGCACCTGAGGTCGAGCCCGCCCCGGGCCGCCGCCCCGAACCTGCGCCGCTGGCCTCCACCGTGCCGGATCCCGATCCGATCCCGGCTCCAAAGATGCCGCCGATGCCGCCTCCTGCCGAACCGGCCCAGCCACGCTTCGCCCTGTCTTCGTCCGGCGAATCGGACTGGTACGATGGCTCGGGTGACGAGGAGGAGGATGCCGAGGACGACGGAGCGGGCTACGGTTCGCTGATCGACATCGGCCTCGGCAAGTCGCACGCCCCGCGCGGCGGCGTCGGGCAACGCGGTGAAGCGGGACTGCCCGCCCTGGCTCGCAGCGGCGCGATGGCGATGGTGCCCCACGGCAAACCGCAGGATTTCCGCCTTCGCGAAGCGCTTGCGGAACTCCAAAGGCTCGACCGGAGCTGATCGCAACCCACTGATTGCAAACAAAAGTCGTGCCCGTCCTCGTGCGCGGGCGCGACTTTTCGCCACTGTGCAGTTGCAAAAACCTGATTGTGACGTCATGGGGGTCCAATGCGCCATTTCGCTGCGCAATCGCGGCGGGTGAGTCGCATTTTATTTCCGGACATCGTGGTCCGGGCCCCGACAGGATAGGTGACAATGGGTTTTCCGCCGGTTCAAGGCCTCTATGATGCGCGCAACGAACATGACGCCTGTGGCGTGGGCTTCATCGCCCACATCAAAGGCGCGAAATCCAATGCGATTGTAAAACAGGGCCTGACCATTCTGGAAAACCTCGACCACCGCGGTGCGGTGGGCGCGGACCCGTTGCTGGGTGACGGCGCGGGGATCCTGATCCAGATGCCCGACGCCCTGTTCCGCAAGTGGGCCGATGCCCACGGCAAGACGCTGCCGGCGGCGGGCGACTATGCCGTCGCGATGTGCTTCCTGCCGCAGGACGAGGCCGCGCGCGATTTCATCGTGCAGCGGTTCGAGACCTTCATCGCCAAGGAAGGGCAGGACCTCATCGGCTGGCGCGACGTGCCGACCACGCTCGACGGCCTCGGCAAGACGGTCATCGCGCAGATGCCGGTGATCCGGCAGGCGATCATCGGTCGCGGCGGCGCGGTCAAGGACCAGGACGCGTTCGAGCGCAAGCTGCTCGCGATCCGCAAGCAGGTGCAGAACCCGCTCGAGGATCTGGCCAGGAAGCACGGGTTGCCGGGCCTCACCGAACTCTACATGCCCAGCTTCTCGTCGCGGACGATCGTCTACAAGGGGCTGCTGCTGGCGAACCAGGTCGGCAGCTTCTACGACGACCTGCGCAACCCCGACTGTACCTCGGCACTGGCGCTGGTGCACCAGCGGTTCAGCACCAACACCTTCCCGAGCTGGAAGCTGGCGCAGCCGTTCCGCCTGATCGCCCACAACGGCGAGATCAACACCGTTCGCGGCAACGTGAACTGGATGAACG
>CAYRLC010000008.1:41088-43035 GCA_964424995.1 uncultured Croceicoccus sp. | reverse complement strand
GGCGAGCACCGCGTGGCTGCCGATATATCCCGCTCCGCCCGTTACCAGTACCGGTCGTGTCATATGTATCCCTGCCGCTTCACCGTGAATTCACCTCCCATCGCGTACCCGCTTTGCGACGCAGGGTCAGCCCCGGGGCCGCCGATCTTTGCGAGATGCTTGCTATCGCGGGCGATTTTCCCCATTTTTGCCATACGTTAAGGCCGGACCCGCGGCCATGGAGGATGTTCGATGCCTGCAGGACTGTCGTTGAAGACCGCACTGGTGCCCGCCTTGGCGCTTTCCATGGCGCTGGGGGCCTGCGCTGCCCCGACCGGCCCGGTTCAGGTCACACACTTCAATGCGCCGGACAAGGCGGTGCTGCTGGGCAAGGGTTCGATCGCGGTGGAGGTGTCGCCGGCGATGGGTGCGGCTGCTGCCGATTCGCTCGAACTGGCGAGCTACCGCGCCGCCGTCGCGCGCGAACTGGTGCGATTGGGCTATACCGAGGCGCCCGCCGGCCAGGGCAGCCAGGTCGCCGAGATCCGGGTGAGCCGCGGCACGCTGGAAGCCATCCGCGAAGGCGGGCCGGTCAGCGTCGGTGTCGGCGGCTCGACCGGCAGCTACGGTTCGGGCGTCGGCCTTGGCGTCGGCATCAACCTGTCGGGCAAGCCCAAGGACACGGTGATGACCGAGCTTGCCGTCGTGATCCGCCAGCGGCTTAACAGCCAGCCCTTGTGGGAAGGTCGCGCCGAATTCGGGGTGAAGGAGAATTCGCCGCTCGCCAACACGCAGCTCGCCGCGCCGAAGCTGGCCGCCGCGCTGTTCTCGAAGTTCCCCGGAGAGTCTGGCGAAACCTTCGAAGTGAAGTAAGCCTTCGCGGGACATGACTGACGCGATTCGCATCGACGCCGCCTTCGACAGCGGCAACATAGAGATTGTCTCCATCACCGGGGCGGAGGCCGTGCTGACCATCCGGAGGGACCGCGACAGCGAGTTCTTCCAGTGGTTCCACTTCCGCGTTTCCGGCGCGGCGGGGCGCGACCTCACCCTGAAGATCACCGGTCTCAACCGCAGCGCCTATCCCGGCGGCTGGCCCGGCTATCGCGCGGCGGTATCGCACGACCGGCAGGACTGGCTGCGCGCGGACAGCGAGTGGGACGGGTCGGTCGGCGGCGGCACGCTGACGATCCGGCATCGCCCCGACGGCGATATCGCGTGGTTCGCCTACTTCGCGCCCTATTCGATGGAGCGGCATCACGATCTCGTCACCCGGATCGCGGCGGCACCGCATATGGCGCACGGCGTGCTGGGCCATTCGATCGAGGGACAACCGATCGACTGCCTGACCACCGGCACCGGGGCGAAGCAGGTCTGGCTCTACGCCCGGCAACATCCCGGCGAATCGATGGCCGAATGGTGGATGGAAGGCGCGCTCGAGGCCTTGGCCGATGCCGCCGATCCGGTCTCGACGCGGCTGCGAGCGGCAGCGACGCTGCATGTCGTGCCCAATGCCAATCCCGACGGATCGTGCCGCGGGCACCTTCGCACCAATGCCGTCGGCGTGAACCTCAACCGCGAATGGCATGAACCGAGCGCAGAGCGGTCGCCCGAAGTGCTGGCGATCCGGGGCGCGATGGATGCGACCGGTGTCGATTTCGCGATCGACGTGCACGGCGACGAAGCGATCCCCCACGTCTTCATGGCCGGGTTCGAAGGCATCCCCGACGTGCGCGAAGACCAGCTTGCCGGTTATGCCCGTTACCTGTCGCTGCTGAGCGCGGCGACGCCCGACTTCCAGACCGCGCGAGGCTATCCCACGTCCGCCCCGGGCAAGGGCAACCTGTCGATGTCGACCAACCAGGTCGCGCACCGATTCGGCTGTGTCGCGATGACGCTGGAAATGCCGTTCAAGGACCACGACGACGCCCCCGACCCGCGCGCGGCGTGGAGCCCGGAACGGTCGAA
>CAYRLC010000008.1:0-40988 GCA_964424995.1 uncultured Croceicoccus sp. | reverse complement strand
AAATCCGCTTTTGCACGCGCCGCCGCGCTGCGCTAACGCGCGCCTCATGTCCGACGATACGCCTCTCGCGCTCGCCCAAAGGCTGATGGCCTGCCCCAGCGTCACGCCCGCCACCGGCAGCGTGTTCGACGCGATGCAGGCCATGCTGGAGCCGCTGGGCTTCGCCGTTTCGCGCAGCATCGACGGCCACGCACCGGACGGCCCGGTCGAAAACCTGCTCGCCGTGCGCAAGGGGCCCGAGGGCTCGCGCCATTTCGCCTTTGCGGGACATCTCGATGTCGTGCCGCCCGGCGAAGGCTGGACCGGCGACGCATTCGCACCGGAGATTCGCGGCGATCTCCTCTACGGGCGCGGCGCGGTCGACATGAAGGGCTCGATCGCCTGCATGGTCGCCGCCGTCGCGCAGCTTCCGGTAGAGCTCGGGACGATCAGCTTCATCATCACCGGGGACGAGGAAGGCCCCGCCCGCCACGGCACGGTGGCGCTGATGGAGCATATGGCGGCACAGGGCGTCGTGCCCGATCTCTGCCTTGTCGGCGAACCGACCAGCGTGAACCGGCTGGGCGACATGATGAAGATCGGGCGGCGCGGCTCGGTCAACATCTGGCTCGGCGTCGATGGCGTGCAGGGTCACGTCGCCTACCCCCACCTGGCCGATAATCCGGCGCCCAGGCTGGTGGCGATGCTGGCCGAACTCGATGCCCTCGTCCTCGACGAAGGGACCGACTGGTTCCAGCCCTCGAACCTCGAGATTACCGAGATCCACATCGGCAATCCGGCCACCAACGTCATTCCGGCCAAGGCCGAGGCCCGCATCTCGATCCGCTTCAACGACTGCCATTCGGGCGAGAGCCTGTCGACGCTCGTCACCGGCATCGCCGAACGCCACGGCGGCTGGGCCCGCCCGGTGATCAGCGGAGAGCCGTTCCTGACCCAGCCGGGTGCGTTTTCGACCATGCTGGCCGACGCGATCCGCGCGGAAACCGGCGTGGAACCGGAACTGTCGACCACCGGCGGCACATCGGACGCGCGCTTCCTGAAGAGCCTGTGCCCGGTGATCGAATTCGGCCTCAACAACGCGACCATGCACAAGCGGGACGAGGCGGTTGCCGTCGCCGACCTCGACGTGCTGGCGCGGATCTATGAACGGGTCGCGCGCGCCGCCCTTGCGCAATAGCGGTTCGCGCTGCCACAAGGCGGCATGAACGATATCACGGGAAACCATTCCGTCCCCGTCGGCCAAGGCATTGCCCCGGTCGATGACAGCGCGAAGCACAAGCGGCTGCAGGTCCAGATCCTGATCGGCTTCATCGCCGGTCTCGTCGCCGGTCTCGCTGCCTACAGCCTTTCGCCAGGCGGACCGTGGGTCGATTTCGTCGTCACTTATGTCACCGGGCCGCTGGGGCAGGTGTTCCTGCGCCTGCTGTTCATGCTGGTGATCCCGCTGCTCTTCGCCGCGCTCGTCGTCGGCATCGCGGAAATGGGCGAGATCGGGTCGCTCAAGCGCGTCGGCATCCGCACGCTGGTCTATACCGTGATCGTATCGGGCATCGGGGTCGCCATCTCGCTGGCGACCGTCAACATCCTGCGCCCCGGCGACGGGGTCGACCGCGCGGCGGCGCAGGACCTGCTGGAACAGGGCGCGGCGAACGCGTCGGGGATCGTGCAGGCCTCGGCCGAGGCGAAGACAGGGGTCGAGCAGGTGCTGGCCATCGTGCCGACCAACGTGATCAACGCGATGAGCGAGAACGACATCCTCGCGGTCATGTTCTTCGCGCTGTTCTTCGGCATCGGCCTGCTGCTGGTGCAGACCCCGCGCACCGCCACGCTGAAAGACGGGATCGAGGGCGTGTTCGAGGTCGCGATGCGGCTCATCGGCTTCGTCATCCGCCTCGCGCCGATCGCGATCTTCTGCTTCATGTTCAACCTCTCGGCGCAGTTCGGCTGGGACCTGCTGCTGAAGCTGGCAGCCTATGTCGCGGTGGTGCTGCTGGCGCTGGCGATCCAGATGTTCGGCGTCTTTCCCCTGCTGCTGACCTTCATCGCGAAGAAGAGCCCCCTCGCCTTCTTCCGCGAAACGCGGGAGGCGAGCGTCATGGCGTTTTCCACCGCGAGTTCGAACGCCACCCTGCCCACCGCGCTGCGCGTCGCCGAAAGCCAGCTTCGCCTGCCGCCACGCATCTCCCGCTTCGTGCTGACCATCGGCGCTACCGCCAACCAGAACGGCACCGCGATGTTCGAAGGCGTGACGGTGCTCTTCCTCGCCCAGTTCTTCGGGGTCGATCTCGATCTCGGGCAACAGGCCTTCGTGATGCTGATCTGTATCCTCGCCGGCATCGGCACGGCGGGCGTTCCCGGCGGTTCGCTGCCCGTTGTGGCGCTGATCCTCGGCGGGGTGGGTGTGCCGCCCGAAGGGATCGGCCTGATCCTCGGCGTCGACCGCTTCCTCGACATGTGCCGCACCACGCTCAACGTCGTCGGCGATCTGGTCGCGGCCACCGTGATCAGCGCCCGAAGCGCGGCGGACGAAGGAGTGGCGACGGCCTGACCGGACGCTGCCGGCGGGAACGGCTGTCACGTGTACGGGGTTGTAGGGGCATGAAATTCCATGCCCCCATGGCCTTCGCCGCACTCGCTCTCGTCTCTGCCTGTTCGCCGGACAGGGATGACACCGCGCCCATCGGCGATCCTTCGGCAGATGCCAGCGGATTGCCCGCTGCTGAAACGGGCAGCGAAAGCGCGACCCCCACCCCGTCGCCTACAAGCTCACCCTCGCTTTCGATCCGCGACTTGGGCCTGAAAGCGGGGGTCTACGCAGCCGCAGGATCAAGCTGCCCGCCCGCGATGGCGTCACTCGCCACGTTCGACGGACAGGGTTTCGGCAGCCGCAACATGAGCCAGTGCACTTTCACGCCCACCAGCCGTTCGGGCGATACCTGGAACGGCAGTCAGACTTGCACCGACAGCTATTCAAAGGAACGGCTGACCGAGGCCCTGTCCATCACGGTCGCCAGTGACAGCCGCTTCACGCAGGAAAATGGCTGGGGCCGCGGCACCTACAATCTCTGCCCGAACGTCAAGCTGTCCGACTACACCGGCTGACGCGTCAGGCCCGGCCTTTCGGCTTTTCCAGCACTTTCTTCCTGAAACTGCACAATGCGACCACCGGGCAGCGCCAGCATTCCGGCGTGCGCGCCTTGCAGACGTAGCGGCCGTGCAGGATCAGCCAGTGGTGCGCGCCCAGCCGGAACGGGGCGGGCACGCGCTTTTCCAGCTTCGCCTCGACCTGTTCGGGCGTCTTGCCCCTGGCAAGGCCGGTGCGGTTGCCGACGCGGAAGATGTGGGTGTCGACTGCGAAAGTTTCCTGCCCGAACCAGCAGTTCAGCACGACATTGGCGGTCTTGCGACCCACGCCGGGCAGCCGCACGAGATCCTCACGCGTGTCCGGCACCTCCCCGCCATATTCGTCGACGAGAAGCTGGCTCAAAGCGATGACGTTCTTCGCCTTGGAATTGAACAGGCCGATGGTCTTGATGTGTTCGCGCAGGCCTTCCTCGCCCAGGTCGAGCATCTGCTGCGGGGTCTTCACCTTGGCGAAGAGCGCCCGCGTCGCCTTGTTCACGCCCACGTCGGTCGCCTGCGCCGACAGGGCGACGGCGACGACGAGCTGGTAGGCATTGCCGTATTCCAGCTCGGTCTGCGGGTCGGGATTGTCCTCCGCGAGGATGCGGAAGAATTCGAAGATCTCGTCCTTGGTCATCGCGTCCGGATCAAAGGCCTAGCACCTGCGGCATCGTGTAACGGCCCGGCGCCTTGCCCAGCAGCCAGCCCGCACCCTTCACCGCGCCGCGCGCGAAGATCGAGCGGTTTTCGGCAAGGTGCGTCATCGCGATCCGCTCGTCAGTGCCCGCGAAATAGACGGTGTGCTCGCCCGCCACGGTGCCGCCGCGCAGGGCCGCAAAGCCGATCGCGCCCTCGGCCCGCCTGCCGGTGATGCCGTCGCGCCCGCGTTCGCTGTTGTCGGCAAGCGCAATGCCGCGCCCGTCCGCCGCAGCCTCACCCAGCAGCAGCGCGGTGCCCGAGGGGGCGTCGACCTTCATCCGGTGGTGCATCTCGACGATCTCGATATCCCAGTCATCGCCCAGCCGCGCTGCCGCCTCGCGCACCAGATGCGCCAACATGGTGACGCCGAGCGAGGTATTGCCGGTCTGCAAGACCGCGATGCTGGCCGCCGCGCGGTCTATGGCGGCGTGGTGCTCGCCTTCCAGCCCAGTCGTGCCGATCAGCACCGGGATACCCGCCGCGACGCAGGCATCGAGCGTCGCTTGCAGCGCGACCGGGGCGGAAAAATCGACCAGCGCATCGCTTGCCCGGGCGAGATCGGCCACGTCGCCGCTGTCGCGGTCGACCCCGCCCGATACCTCGTGCCCCGCCGCCCTGATCGCATCGGCCAGCGCCGCGCCCATGCGCCCTTGCGAACCGACGATACCGATGCGAGCCATGCTGTTCATCCCTGCCTTTACCGCGAAATGCGGGCGTGCTTCATGGGCGACATGGATCACATTCGCAACATCGTCATCCTGACAGGCGCAGGGGTTTCCGCCGAAAGCGGCATCGACACCTTTCGCGATGGCGGGGGCCTGTGGGAACAACACCGGGTCGAGGATGTCGCCACGCCGGAAGCGTTCGAGCGTGATCCCGATCTGGTCCTGCGTTTCTACGACATGCGGCGAGAATCGATCCAGACGAAGGAGCCCAATGCCGCGCACCATGCGCTGGCCCGGCTGGACCGCGAATGGGACGGCGACCTGCTGATCGTCACCCAGAACGTCGACGATTTGCACGAACGCGCGGGCGCGCGGCGGGTCCTGCACATGCACGGCGAACATCTTAACGCGTGGTGCACCGCCTGCGATATGCGCAGCCGCTGGACCGGCACGCTGATCGACCGCCCCGCCTGCCCCGAATGCGGCGAACGGGCGCTGCGCCCTGATGTCGTCTGGTTCGGCGAGATGCCTTACGAAATGGATCGCATCTTTGCCGCGCTGCGCGAGGCGGACCTGTTCGTGTCCATCGGCACCTCGGGCGCGGTTTATCCGGCGGCGGGCTTCGTGCAGAACGCAGCGGCGCTGGGCGCGCGGACGCTGGAACTGAACCTCGAACGCAGCCAGGGCTCGCACTGGTTTGATGATACGCGGCTCGGCCCGGCCAGCACCCTCGTTCCCGCCTGGGTCGAGGAGATGCTGGCATGAGCGCGCCCTTCCTCGTCACCGAGCGGCTGGAGCTTTGGCAACCGGTGACCGCCGATCTCCTGCCGCTCCACGCCGTGGTCAGCGATCCGGTGACCGCGCGCTTCCTCGGCAATCCGATCGACCTTCGAGACCATCACGCCCGCTTCATGCGCAATGCCGGCAGCTGGCTGCTTTACGGCTATGGCGGGCTGATGCTGCGCGAACGCGGGCGGGACACGGTGATCGGCAACATCGGGATTTTCCACAGCCGCCGCGGCATCGATCCGCGCTATGACGACATGCCCGAGGCGGGGTGGATCGTCGGTTCGGGCCGGCAAGGGTTACGGCGACGAGGCGATGCGCGCGGTGCTCGCCTGGTTCGACCGGGAGCATGGGGCCCGCGCGATCTTCGCCATCATCGATGCCGACAACGCGCCCTCGATCCGGCTGGGCCAGCGCCTCGGTTTCGAGCCGCGCGGCGAAGGCACCATGCCCGAAGGCCCGGTGGTCAACCTTTACGAACGCCCCTGCGTGAGGGCCGCCTAGCTTTCGAGTTCGCGCAGAGAGCGTCCACGCGTTTCGCGGCCCCAGGCCATGACCAGCACGCCCGACAATGCAACCGGCGCGACCAGCAGCGGCGCGGCCCCGGCCAGCGTCGGTGCCATGCCGAGCAGCGCCAGTCCCTGCACCGCCATGCCGCCGAACTTCGAACTGCCCGCGACCAGCCCGGTCGCCCGCCCGCGCACCGCCAGCGCGTAGTTCTCCGCCGTATAGGGCAGCAGCACCGCGATGAGGCCATTGCTGCCGATCACCAGCAGCGCGATCACGCCGGTCAGCACCGCAGGCCGGGCGAGCGTCGCCGCCGGCAGCAGCGCGCCGCACAGGCCCAGCAGCATCAGCGCGATCGTCAGGGCCAGCGTCCCCTTGCTCGACCACTTGCTGTAGAGCAGCGCCGACACTGCCACCGTGGGCAGCGCGATGAGCGCGGAGCTTGCCAGGATGGAGCTGGCGACTTCGGGATCGAACCCGCGCGCCCGCAGATCGCTCGGCAGCCAGAGCAGGAGGCCGAAGATCACCACGCTCCACCCCAGCGCGGTCAGCACCAGCGCGCCGCCCAGCCGCAGGCGGGTCCGCACCGACGCCGCGGCGGACAGGTCGACCTTGCGCGCGACGAAGCTGTAGTCCCGGCCCAGCCGCTCCAGTTCCGCCATGCGCCCCTGCGCCAGCAGGAAGCGCGGCGATTCGGGAAGCCAGCGCGCCATGACCAGCAGCAGCACGCCGGTCGGCAGGCCGATCAGCCACAGGCTGCGCCAGCCCAAGATCGGCTCCAGCCACCATGCCGCGCCGCTGGCTGCCAGATAGCCGCCGACCGAGCCGACCCCGCCGATCAGCACCAGCAGCCAGCTGCGATGGCGCGGCGGCATGATCTCTGCCAGCAGCGCGTAGACGACCGGCAGCATGCCCCCCGCCGAGGCGCCCATCACGAAGCACATGACGAGGTTCCAGCGGAATTCCGGCATCGCCCCGCATAGCGAGGTGGCGAGGAAGACCACCGTCGACAGCAGGATCGAGGTGCGCCGCCCGCAGATGTCAGCCAGCCAGCCCCAGAGCAGCGAGCCGACGGTCGTGCCGGTCAGCGCCACGAACGGCAGCAGGGCCGAAGTCTCGGGATCGATGCCGTATTCCTCGCGCAGGCCCGGCAGCACGAAACCCAGCGTCGCCGGTTTCATCGTGTCGATCACCAGCCCGAGCACCAGCACCGCCAGCACCACCGCGTGGCGCTTGCCCAGCGGTGCGTCTTCGCGTGCTTCGAACACGGTGTCGGCATAGTCCGCCTCGTGCGTGATCCGCCGCGGGATCGCGCCGATGAACGATAGCGGAAGGCCGAGCGCGATCAGCGCCATGCCTGCGGCCATCCAGCCGTCCATCGGCATGCCGACGAGCCGGTTGCCCATCGCCAGCCCCATCTCCAGCATGGGGATGTGCAGCAGCGCGCCGACGATGATCGCGGCGCACCCTGCCCGGAACAGGTTGGGATGCCCTCCCAGCGTCATCGCGAAAGGGCCTCTCTCAAAGCCCTGCTCCCCGATAGGTTCGTCAGCCGACGACTTCGGCGGCGGCCAGCACCGCCAGCGTCAGCACGTCGGGCGCGATCGCCGTCATCGGCGCGATCTGCACGGGTTTGGCCATGCCGACCAACATCGGCCCGATGGTCGATGCACCCGCCAGTTCGCGCAGGAGCTTCGCCGACAGGTTCGCCGATTGCAGGCCGGGCATGATCAGCACGTTGGCCGGGGCCGACAGGCGGCTGAAGGGATAGAGCTTCATCACCGTCGGGTTCAGCGCCGCGTCGGGGGCCATTTCGCCCTCGTACTCGAAGTCCACGCCTTCCTCGTCGAGGATGTGGACGGCGTCGCGGATATTCTCCAGCCACTTGCCCGGCGGGTTGCCGAAGGTGGAATACGACAGGAACGCGACGCGCGGTTCATGGCCCAGCCGCTGCGCGACCTTGGCGGTCTCCTTGGCGATGTGGGCCAGCATCCGGGCATCGGGACGCTCGTTGATCGTCGTGTCGGCGAGGAACACGGTGTAGTTCTTGCCGACCATCAGGTGGATGCCGAAGGGCACTTCGCCCGGCTTCGGGTCGATGACCTGGCTGATCTCCTTCATCGACTGCGCGAAGGGGCGGGTGAGGCCCGAGATCACCGCATCGCCCTTGCCCAGCGCGACGAGCAGCGCGGCAAAGGTGTTGCGGTCCTGGTTGACCATGCGGCGCACGTCACGCTCCGTCGCGCCGCGGCGCTTCAGCCGTTCGTAGAGGTAAGCCTGCATCTCCTCGACGAAGGGCGAGGTGGCCGAGTTCTGGATCTCGAAGCTGTCGATGTCCTCGACCGCCAGGTCCTTCAGCTTCTCGCGCACCTTCTCGGTCCGGCCGACGAGGATAGGCTCGCCATAGCCGAAATCGCGGAACTGGATCGCGGCGCGCAGGACCACGTCCTCTTCCGCCTCGGCAAAGACAACCCGCTTGGGGTTCTTCTTGGCCGCATCGTAGACATGGGTGAGCGCCGAAGTCGTCGGATTCAGCCGCGCCTTCAAACGCAGGGCGTATTCCTCGAAATCCTCGATCGGGGCCTTGGCAACGCCCGAATCCATGGCCGCCCTGGCGACAGCGGAAGAAACGACCTCCATCAGTCGCGGGTCGAACGGGGCGGGAATGATATATTCGCGGCCGAACTGGTGGTTCACGCCGTAGGCGGCGGCCACTTCCTCGGGCACGCGTTCGCGGGCGAGATTGGCGATCGCATTGGCAGCGGCGATCTTCATCTCTTCGTTGATGGCGGTCGCCTGCACGTCGAGCGCGCCGCGGAAGATGAAGGGGAAGCCCAGCACGTTGTTGACCTGGTTCGGATAGTCCGAGCGGCCGGTCGCGATGATCGCGTCCGGGCGCACGGCCAGCGCGTCATCGGGGGTGATTTCCGGATCGGGATTGGCCATCGCGAAGATGATCGGCTGGTCGGCCATGTCGGCCACCCATTCCGGCTTCAGCGCGCCCGCGGCGGACAGGCCGAGGAATACGTCGGCACCCTTCAGCGCCTCTTCCAGGCTGCGCGCCTCGGTCGGCACGGCGTGCGCGCTCTTCCACTGGTCGACCTTCTCGCGGCCGGGATAGATCGGGCCCGAACGGTCGCAGACGATGACGTTTTCGTGGCGCACGCCCATCGCCTTGATCAGCGAGGTGCAGGCCAGCGCCGAGGCGCCCGCCCCGTTCACCACCATCTTCAGCTCGTCCATCTTGCGGCCGGTCAGCAGGCACGCGTTGATGAGCCCGGCGGCGGCGATGATCGCGGTGCCGTGCTGGTCGTCGTGCATGACCGGGATCTTCATTCGCTCGCGAAGCGCCTGCTCGATCACGAAGCATTCGGGGGCGGCGATATCCTCGAGGTTGATGCCGCCGAAGCTCGGCTCCATCAGCGCGACCGCGTTGATGAAGGCCTCCGGGTCCTCGGTGTCGAGCTCGATGTCGATCGAATCGACGTCAGCGAACCGCTTGAACAGGACCGACTTGCCTTCCATCACCGGCTTCGACGCCAGCGCGCCGAGATTGCCGAGGCCGAGGATGGCGGTGCCGTTGGAGATGACGGCGACGAGATTGGAACGCGCAGTGTAGCGGGCGGCATCGGCAGGATTGCGGGCGATCGCCTCGACCGGAGCGGCAACGCCGGGGGAATAGGCCAGCGACAGGTCGCGCTGCGTCGCCATCGGCTTCGACGCGATGATCTCGATCTTACCGGGACGGATCGTCTCGTGGTAGAACAGCGCCTCACGCTCGGTGAACGTCACCTTGGGCTTGTTGTCCCCGTCGGCCAATGGGCTCTCCTTGCCTGTCGTCGTGCGCCGCCGGTTCCCCCCGAGCGGCGCCAATTGATCCCTGATCTGCCGCCTATAGCGCGATTGCCCAATTTGGATAGGGCATCGCGGGCGACTTTTTTACCGATCGCGCGCCCTTCGGCAGGTGTTCCGTGCCGCAACGGGGACGACGGGCGGGGATTAGGCGGGGCCGTGCTCTTGGCCGAATCGAGGTGCCCTCGCTAGGCCCTTGAGCCATGGCCGGCGGCTCAACCCCGATGATGCAGCAGTACTTCGCGCTGAAGGAACAGGCAGGCGACTGCCTGCTGTTCTACCGCATGGGCGACTTCTTCGAGCTGTTCTTCGACGATGCGAAAGTCGCGGCAGGGGTGCTCGACATCGCGCTGACCAGCCGGGGGGAGAACGATGGCGAGCCGGTGCCGATGTGCGGGGTGCCGGTCCATTCGGCGGACAGCTACCTCGCTCGCCTGATCCGCGCCGGGTGCCGGGTGGCCATCGCCGAGCAGGTCGAAACACCGGCCGAGGCCAAGGCGCGCGGCGGATCGAAGGCGCTGGTCGCACGCGACATCGTGCGCTTCGTGACCGCGGGCACGCTGACCGAGGATACCCTGCTCGAAAGCCGCCGCGCCAACGTGCTGGCGGCGCTGACCCCGCTGCGCGAGGCGGTCGGCATCGCCGCCATCGACATCTCGACCGGCGAGATGGTGCTGGAATGCGTTACGCCAGACGGCGTGGCGGCCGCGCTTTCGCGGATCGGCCCGGCCGAAGTTGTCGTACCCGAAGGGTTCGACGATGCGCCCGACGCTGCCATCGGCCGTCCGCGCGCGGCCTTCACCAGCGAGGCGGGCGAGGCGCGGCTGAAATCGCTGCACGGCGTGGCGACGCTCGACGGGTTCGGCGTGTTCGAGCGCGCGCACCTGGCGGCCGCCGGCGGTCTTATCGCCTATCTCGAGCATGTCGGGCGCGGCACGCTGCCGCTCGTCCTGCCGCCGCGCCTGCGCGAAGCGGCCGGCCACCTCGCGATGGACGAGGCGACGCGCGCCAGCCTGGAAGTCACGGTCGCGAACGGCGGCATGCGCAAGGGCAGCCTGCTCGATTGCATCGACCGTTGCCTGACCGGCGCAGGCGCGCGGTTGCTGGCCGAGGACTTGTCGGCCCCGCTCGCCGACGCGGGCGCGATCCGGGAGCGGCTCGAGGCGGTGCAGTGGCTCCACGCCGATGCCCTGCTGCGCGAGGACCTGCGCCGCGCGCTGCGTTCGCTGCCCGACGTGGGCCGCGCACTGGGCCGCGTGGTGGCGGGGCGAGGCAGTCCCCGCGATCTCGGCCAGTTGCGCGACGGTTTGAACGAGGCGCGCACCCTGCACGAGGCGCTGGCCGGGATGCAGGCACTGCCCGCGCTCGTCGCCCGCCTGCTGCCCTTGCTGGCGGGGCATGGCGCGCTCGTCGAACTGCTGACCCGCGCGCTCGTGCCGGCACCGCCGACCGAACGCGGCAGCGGCGGCTTTATCGCCGAGGGCTACGACGCCGCGCTCGACGAGTTGCGTGTCATCGCCCGCAACGGTCGCCGCGCCATTGCCGCGCTGGAGGCGAAATATCGCACCGACACCGGCATCAATTCGCTGAAGATCAAGCACAACGGCGTGCTGGGCTATTTCGTTGAGGTATCCGCCCGCCACGCCGACGCGCTGATGGCGGCGGACAGTGGCTTCACCCATCGCCAGACGATGAAGGACGCGGTGCGCTTCAACGCGCTCGCCCTGCACGAAGAGGCGAGCCGCATCGCCGAGGCGGGCGGACGCTCGCTGGCTGCAGAGGACGCGCATTTCGAGGAACTGGTCGCCGCCGCCGTCACCGCGCGCGAAGCGATCGCGGCGACCGCGCAGGCGCTGGCCCGCATCGACGTGACCGCATCGCAGGCCGAACGCGCGGCGGAGGGCGGCTGGACCCTGCCCGACGTGCGCGAGGACACCGTGCTCGACGTGCGCGGCGGGCGGCACCCGGTGGTAGAGGCCGCACTGGCGGCAAGCGGCGAGCGGTTCGTCGCCAACGACTGCACGCTTGGCCCGGCGGACCGGCTGTGGCTAATCGGCGGCCCCAACATGGGCGGCAAGTCGACGTTCCTGCGCCAGAACGCGCTGATAGTCCTCCTCGCGCAGGCGGGTGGCTTCGTGCCGGCGGACCGGGCGCGGATCGGCGTGGTCGATCGCCTGTTCAGCCGCGTCGGCGCATCGGACAACCTCGCGCGGGGCCGCTCGACCTTCATGGTCGAGATGGTCGAGACGGCCGCCATCCTGTCGCAGGCGAGCGAGCGCAGCTTCGTCATCCTCGATGAGGTCGGGCGCGGCACCAGCACCTACGACGGCCTCGCGCTGGCATGGGCCGTGGCGGAAGCGGTGCATGAGAACCTGCGCTGCCGCTGCCTCTTCGCAACGCACTATCACGAGCTTTCGCGGCTGGCCGAAAGCTGCGAGGCGCTGTCGCTTCACCATGCCCGCGCCCGCGAATGGAAGGGCGATCTGGTCCTTCTTCACGAACTGGCCGAGGGACCGGCGGACCGCAGCTACGGTCTGGCCGTGGCACGGCTCGCCGGGCTGCCCAAGCCGGTCATCGCCCGGGCGAAGACGATCCTCGACAAGCTGGAGAAGGGCCGCGCCGCAACCGGCGGCCTGGGCGCGGGGCTTGGCGACCTGCCGCTTTTCGCCGCAGCGGCCGAAGCGGCGGAGGAGGCCTGCGATATCTTGCGCGAGACCTTGCGCGATCTCGACGTCGATGCGCTTTCGCCGCGAGAGGCGCTGGACCTGCTCTATACCCTGAAGCGCGAGGCCGACGCCTGATGCAGTTCGACGATCTCCTGCGCCGCTATTACGGCACCACCGATATCGCCGCCATCCCGCCCGCCGCGCGTGAGGCGGCGGTCGAGCGGATGCGGGTCGATTTCGGGTTGGAAAAGGATCCGAACCGCCGTTTCGTGCTCTGGGCCTTCATGGCCATGCAGGATGCCGAACCGGACATTTCGGACGCATTTAAAGACGAGGCCGAGCAGGAAGCGGCACGCAACCTGCTCGACCTCGTCAAGGGTGTCAGCGAGAGCGACGCGGACTAGCTGTCCGAATCGGGCTCGTCCTCCATCTTGTTGGATCGGCCGTAAGCGTTCTCGTTGTCGTCCATATTGGGCTCGCCGCGATATGCCGACATGTCGATATCGCCGCTGCTTTCCATCTGCCTCATGTGATCGACAAGGTCCTGCACATCGTCTTCGGACGTGATCGAACCGGCCGGTTTTTCGCTGTCGTCCAGCCCGAAGCTGTCGGTCGCGCGGCCGATCGCTTCGTCCGCAACTGTCTGGGCCTGCGCGCTTTCGTCGTCTTGTTCGCTGTTCTCGGTCTCGGGCGCGATTTGGTCTGGGTCGGACATGGGGGAATTCCTTTTGTTCTTTTATTCCGTTGTTTCGGATTACGGTTGCCGCGGGCGGCGGTTCCCCTGCTCCGGTTCGCCCACAGCTCCGCTCGGCCCATCCTTGCGCCGCCACGTCGCACCGCTAAGGTCGCCGCCATGTTGACGATCATTCCCGAACTGCTTTCCCCCGACGATCTTGCCGCCATCCTGCCGCGCATGGCCGATGCGAACTGGACCGACGGAGCGGAAACCGCGCATGGCCGTGCGAAGGACATGAAGCACAACCTCCAGCTCCTGCCGAACGACGAACTGGGCAAGGACGTCGCGAAGCTCGTGCTGGATCGGATGGCCGCAAGTGTCCATTTCACCCGTTCCGCCCTGCCCGAGCGGATCCTGCCGCCGATGGTGAACTGCTATCGCGAAGGGGGCAGTTACGGCCCGCATTCGGACCGCGCGCTAATGGCTGCGCCGGACGGTCGCGGATCGCTGCGCACCGACCTTTCGGCGACCGTGTTCCTGTGCGATCCGGAAAGCTACGATGGCGGCGAACTGGTCATCGACCATCCGTTCGGAACCCGCGCGGTCAAGCTGAAGGCGGGTGCGATGGTCGTCTATCCCTCATCGACCCTGCACTGGGTCAAGCCGGTCACGCGAGGGCAGCGGATCTGCGCCGTGACCTGGATTGAAAGCGCGGTGCCCGATCCGGAGAAGCGAGCGCTGATCGAAGATCTGGCGCTGGCGATCATCAACCTGCGCGAAGTCCGTCCCGGCGAGGCCGCGCATCTCGACCGCCTCAACAACGTTCGGATGAACCTGATTCGGATGTGGTCGCGCTGAAGATCAGCCGTTGCGGCTGGCGCCCGGCACCCACAGCACGTCGTCGGCTCCGCCCGCATTCGCTCCGCGCGCCAGCACGAAGAGCAGGTCGGAAAGGCGGTTCACGTAAGTCAGCGCCGCCGGATTGACCGGCTCGTCCGCAGCCAGCGCGGTGATCGCGCGTTCGGCCCGGCGCACGGTGGCGCGCGCGACATGGAGCCGCGCCGCAGCCTCGCTCCCGCCCGGCAGGACGAAGCTGGTCAGCGGGGCGATGTGTTCGTTGGCCGCGTCGATGCGCCCCTCGATCCACGTCGCCTGTTCGGGCACGACCCGCAGCGTCATCTCGCCCGGCGTGAAATCCTCGCCCGGCGTGGCAAGATCGGCGCCAAGATCGAAAAGGTCGTTCTGGACGCGCACCAGCGCATCGCGCCATTCGCCCGCCGCCATCGGGCAGATGGCAAGGCCGATGGCCGAATTCGCCTCGTCCACCGCGCCGATCGCGTCCATCCGCGCGGCGTGCTTGGCCACGCGCGACCCGTCGACCAGACCCGTCGTGCCATCGTCACCCGTGCGGGTGTAGATCTTGTTCAGCTTGACCATCGGTGACGCGTATCAGGAAGCGAGCGCGAGCAGCAGCATGGCGACCACGACCGCCGCGGCCTGGTACTTGATGCGGGCGATCATCGCCTTGTTCTGGCGAAGCTGCATTTCCTGCACCCGTTCGTCCCCGCCTTCGAGATCCATCTTGGTGCTTTGCAGGAAGGCAACGATGCCACGCACGAGCGAGACGACGACCATGGCCATGAGCGCCACGAGGATCAGGATGACAACGACTTTCATGCCGCTGCGTTAGTCCCTTTCGCCGGGATATGCGAGTCTCGAAAAGGCGAGGTGTGCGGGCAGCCGACCGGCGCGCAGATCGTCGGCAAGGGCGCGCCCGTCCTCCCCGGCCAGCCGCCGGTCGGAAAGGGCGGGAGAGCCGCGCCGCTTGGCAAGCTTGCTGCCGTCCGCCTCGACGATCAGGGAATGGTGGTGCCATGTCGGCACCGGCAGATCGAGCAGGGCCTGCAGCAGGCGATGCACGTGGCTTGCCGCGAAAAGGTCGAGCCCGCGCGTCACCAGCGTCACGCCATCGGCCGCATCGTCGAGGGTGACGGCCAGATGATAGCTTCCCGGCGCATCCTTGCGCGCCAGGACCACGTCGCCGAACAGGTCAGGCTGCGCCGCCTGCTCGCCCGCGATCTCGTCGGTCCAGGTCAGCGGGCCGGTCTCCGCCATCGCGCGCGCCACGTCGAGCCGCCATGCGACCGGACCCTTGGGCCCGAAACGAACCTTTCGGCAGGTGCCGGGATAGATCGGGCCGTCGGGGCCGATCGCGGTCGCCGCGGCGGCCACTTCGGCGCGGGTGCAGCGGCAGGGGTAGACGAGGCCGCGTGCCTTCAACTGCTCCAGCGCATCGGCGTGGGCGGTGACGCGGGTGGACTGGCGGATCGCCCCGCCGTCGAAATCCAGCCCGAGCCACGCGAGATCCGCGAGCGCACCTTCGGCGAATTCCGCCCGGCTGCGCGCGCCGTCGATATCCTCGATCCGCACGAGAAATCGCCCGCCCCGCTCTCGCGCCAGATCGTGTGCGACGATCGCGGACCACGCGTGGCCAAGGTGCAGCGGCCCGTTGGGGCTGGGCGCAAAGCGGGTGACGGTGGTCATCGCCCGTCGATAGCCGGTTTTCGGCGTGGGCGGCACGCCTGTTGACGCGTGGTGGACAACGCTGGGGAGAATCCTGTTCACGCCGCTGTGGAAACCCTGTGCGTTCCCCCCTTGCCCATTGGCGCGAAGGGTGCTGATTTCACCTTGCGATGCGTCATCAACCGGTCATGCTCGCCTGCAAAAGCGCGAACCTGTGCGGACACCTTGTTCCGCCGCCGCGGGCTGGCCACCGTTCGGCACCCGCCGATCCGGCGCGAACGCCAGGGGGGCGACAACGGCGATGTTCCAGCAGGGCCTGATCGAAACGAGGGCAAGGCTTTCGAGCGCGGACGGCGATCCGACGCGTAAGCTGAACAATTGCCCGGCGCTGGTCCTGAACGCCGATTATACGCCGCTGTCCTATTACCCGCTCAGCCTCTGGCCCTGGCAAACCGCGATCAAGGCGGTGTTCCTCGACCGGGTCGACATCGTCGCCAGCTACGAACGCCGGGTCCACTCGCCCAGCTTCGACATGCAGATCCCCTCGGTCATCGCGCTCAAGCAGTTCGTGAGGCCGAGCGAATTTCCCGCCTTCACCCGCTTCAACCTGTTCCTGCGCGATCGGTTTTCCTGCCAGTATTGCGGCAGCCCGCATCACCTCACCTTCGACCATGTGGTCCCGCGCCGGCTGGGCGGGGTGACGAGCTGGGAAAACATCGTCACCGCCTGTGCGCCGTGTAACATGAAGAAGGGCGGGCGCACGCCCAAGCAGGCCAAGATGCTGCTGCAAGTGCCGCCGATCCGCCCGACCAACTGGCAATTGCAGGAACGCGGCAAGGGTTTCCCGCCGAATTACCTGCACGAGACGTGGCGAGACTGGCTCTACTGGGACATCGAGCTGGAACCGTAACGCCTTGGCCACGGCACTGCTGATCTTCGCCGGGGTGGTCGTGATCGCCTATGCGGTTGCCGACAAGAGCAAGATTCCCGAATATCGGGCGCGCATGAACGTCTGGGCAAGACCGCTCTGCTTCTTCGTGCTCGCGCTGCTCGCTCTGCTGCTTTTCTGGCGCTGACGATCAGGCCCAGCCCGAAAGCTCTCGCCGGATCAGCGCCTCGAGCATGTCCATCCCCGCCTCGCCGTCATTGAGGCAGGTGAGCGCGTCGTAGGTCTGCCCGCCCGCGTCGAGGAAGGTCTGCCGCCCCTGCAGCGCGATTTCCTCCAGCGTTTCAAGGCAATCGGCCGAGAAGCCCGGCATCGCCACCGCCATGCTCCGCGTGCCGGCCATGGCCTCTGCCGCGATGGTCGCGTCGGTCGCAGGCTCCAGCCATTTCGCCTTGCCGAAGCGTGACTGGAAGGTCGTGTCGACCCGCATCGTCGGGAACACCGGAGCCAGAGCATCGGCCAGCAGGCGTGCGGTCTTGCGACAGTGGCAGTGGTAGGGATCGCCCAGGTGCAGCGTGCGCTCGGGCATCCCGTGGAAGCTCAGCAGCAGGACGTCGGGCACCGCTGCCAGCGCCGCGATCTGGCGCGTCAGGTCCTTCGCCAGCGCATCGATATAGGCAGGGGCGTCATGATAGGGCGGCAGGGTGCGGATCGCCGGTTGCCAGCGCATCCCGGCCAGCGCCGTGCCCAGCGCATCGACCGCCGTGGCCGTCGTCGCGCCCGAGTATTGCGGATAGAGCGGCGCGAAGACGATGCGGTCGCACCCCGCCTCCTTCAGCGCGGCTACCTTGCTGGCGATCGACGGGTTGCCGTAGCGCATGGCCCAGTCGACGATGACGCCTTCACCCAGCCGCGCCTGCAGCGCGTCGGCCTGCTTGCGGGTGATTGCGGCGAGCGGCGAGCCGTCCGGACCCCATACTTGCGCATAGGCGTGCGCCGATTTCCGGGGCCGGGTGTTGAGGATGATGCCGCGCAGGATTGGCTGCCACAGGATCGGCGGGATCTCGACCACGCGCCGGTCGGACAGGAACTCGCGCAAGTATCGCTTCACCGCCGGCGGGGTCGGCGCATCGGGCGTGCCGAGATTGACCAACAGCACCGCGACCTTGCCGTGCGATGTCGCGGGATGATCCGCCGGCCGGTGCATCGTCGGTTCGGGGTTTGCATCCATCAGTCGTAGTCTCCGCCTTCGACCACGGTTCCGTCGGGCAGCACCGATGGCTCGACATTGGGCAGCGGGGTGTCGGCCCCCTCGATCTCGCCTTCCACCGCATCGGCGGCCACGGTCGGCGCGACCTCCCTGGCCAGCGTCACTTGCGCGATCGGGATGGGCAAATCGCGGAACCGCTTGCCGGTGGCGCTGCGCAGGGCATTGGCGAGCGCCGGGGCGGCGGCGACCATGCCGATCTCCCCCGGATCGAAGGGCGGCGCGTCGTTCTGGGCGAAACCGACGGCGATCTCCGGCGCGCGGGTCAGCCCCGCCAGTTGCAGCGCCGCCAGCGTCCGTTCGCGCGGCACGCCGCCCGCATAGGTCGCGCCCATGCCCAGCGCCGCGGCGATGCCGTACATCAGCCCGCCCTCGATCTGCTGCATCGCCAGTTCGTAGTGGAGGATGCGGCCGATATCGCAGAAGGCGGCGATGCCGGCGACTTCCACGCCGTTTTCGCCGGGCCGCGCGCGCACGATCACCGCGATGCGCCCGCCGCCATCGGGATGTCCCGCCGGATCGGCCATCTGCCAGCAGGCGATGCCCTGCGCGGTGCCTTCGCCGCCGCCGTCCCATTCGCCCAGCTGCGCCGCGCCCTGCAGGCATTCGGCCATGCGCTTGTTGCCGCCCAGCATCGCCATGCGATAGGCGAGCGGCTCGTCGCCTGCCTGCCCCGCCAGTTCGTCGACGAAGCATTCGGAGACGAAACAGGCCATCGCCTCGGCATTGCCGCGCATCCGCCCGGCGGGCAGGCCGGTCGCGACCGAGACGCTTTCCACCAGCAGATTGGGAATCGCATAAGGCGGTGCCATACCGGCAAGATTCACCGGATCGTGCTGGCCCTCCGCCTCCTCCATCGCGGCGACCGGCCGGCGGCCCTCGAAAAGCCTGCCGTACATCTCCCGCGCGAAAGGCTGGACCGCGAGGCGCGAATGCCAGGCCTGCACCGTGCCCTGCGGCCCCGAGATCGCCCTGACGTCGGCCACCAGCGGCGGACGGGGCAGCGCCATGCGGTGTTCCTCGGCCCGGTTGTAGACGAGCTGCACCGGGCGCTGCAGCGATTTGGCGATGGCCGCCACCTCACGCGCGATCCGCTGGTCCAGCCGCGCGTCGAAGCTGCCGCCCGCGCCCGTGGGGTAAAGGACGACATCGGTGACCGCGATGCCCACCGCCTCTGCCGCCTGCTGCCGCGCCTGTTCGGGTGCTTGCGCCGCCATCCACAGCTCCAGCCTGCCGTCGGCAAAGCGGGCGGTGGCGCTCGCGGTCTCCAGCGTGCCGTGCAGCGTGGGGGCGATGGTGTAGCGGGCCTGGATCGTGCCCAGCCCCTGCAACGCCGCCTCGGTCTCGCCGCGCTGGAAGATGACCTCGCCCGTTCCCTCCGCCAGTCCGGCGTCCAAGGCGGCGACGATTGTCTCGGCATCGGGCAGCGGGCGGTTGACGGTGAACCTGGGCTTCATCAGGCCCAGTGCCTTTTCGGCGGCCCAGCGGCTCGATCCGATGGCGGCGAGCCAGTCGTCGCCTTCGACCCGCGCGATATAGCCGGCGACCTTGCGCGCAGCCTCCTTGTTGTAGCTGCCGAGGCTCGCCTCGCCCTGCGGGCCGTGGGCGATGGCGGCGTGGACCATCTCGGGCAAGCGGATGTCGCCGGCAAAGCGGTAGGATCCGTCGATCTTCGACGGCGCGTCGAGCCGGGGGAACAAGTCGGGCGCGGAGACCAGATCGGCGGCGTGGTCGCTGACCGGATCGGGGCGGAGCAGTGGCGGGCTGGGCGGGGTGAAGCTCGCCGCCTCGTCCGCCACTTCGCCGAAGCGCAGGCGTTTGTCACCGTGGGTGATGAAGCCTTCCGCCGCCTCGCACTCCTCGAACGCGACGCCCCAGCGCTGGGCCGCGGCCATCGCCAGCACCGCGCGCACGCCCGCCGCCGCCTCCCTGATCGGGCGTTCGTAAGCGGCGATGCCGGTGCCCGCCGCGGTTGCCATCAACCGGGTCTGGTTAGCGAAATTCTTCGCCAGGAACTCGGTCGGCTCGTCCGCCAGCGAGGGCAGCCACGTATCGCGCAGGCCGCCCCACCATGCGGCCAGCACAGGATCGGCATAGGAAGGGCTGATCGCCGCAGGCTCCACCGCCACCTGCCTCCAATCCGCGCCCAGTTCCTCCGCCGCGATGCGCGGCAAAAGCGTGGTGACGCCCTGCCCCATTTCCAGATGCGGCACCGCGACGGTGACGACGCCGGTGCGCGAAACCTTGATCCACGCATTGAACGCCTGCTCGCCCTCACCCGCCGCGAGCGGCACGGGAAAGCTGCGCGGCAGCAGCGCATAAGCCGCGACCAGACCGCCGCCCGCCGCAGCGCCAATCAGCAGCTTGCGGCGCGACAGGTTCACGCAGGCACCGCCGTCGGCCCTTCCGCGCGCTGGAGCCATGCCGCCACTTCGGCCGCGATGGCGGCAAGGGTGTCGGCCACCGGCCCTTCGCCCGCGGCGGGCGGATCGCCCGCATCGCTGGCCTTGCGGATGTCGATAGTGAGTGGGATGCGGCCGAGGAAGGCGTGGCCCATCTCGCGGGCCGAGGCTTCGGCCCCGCCGTGTCCGAACGGATCGCTCGCCTCGCCGCAATGGGGGCACAGGTATCCGGCCATGTTCTCGACCACGCCGATCACCGGCACGCCCGCCTTGTCGAACAGCGTCACCGCCCGCGCCGCGTCCATCAGGGCCAGGTCCTGCGGAGTGGAGACGATGACCGCACCGGCAGGCTTGAACCGCTGGATCATGGTGAGTTGCACGTCGCCCGTACCCGGCGGCAGGTCGACTACCAGCGTGTCGATATCGCCCCAGTGCGCGTCGATCAGCTGCGACAGGGCATTGCCCGCCATCGGCCCGCGCCACGCGATAGCCTGCCCCGGTTCGGCCAGATGCCCCATCGACAGCATCGGCACGTCGAAGCGGGTGTCGATGGGGACCAGTTTCTTGTCGTGCGCCTGCGGCCTGGCACTCTCGCTATCCATCAGGCGCGGCTGCGACGGGCCGTAGATGTCGGCATCGACCAGCCCGACCCTGAGGCCCGCCCGTTTCAGCGCGATGGCCAGATTGGCCGATACGGTGGACTTGCCGACCCCGCCCTTGCCAGAGCCGACCGCGATGATGCGCGGGGCTTTGGGTGTGGAAGCTATTCGGGCCCCAGGCGCGCTGCCGTCGCGTTCCGCCATCTGGGCGATGCGCAAGGGCGCGGCGTGGCCGGTGTCGCGATAGGCGGCGCGCACCGCGATCTCCAGCCGGTCGCGATCGCGCTGCGCCAGCCCGCCCACTTCGAGCACGGCGGTGACGGCTTCGGCGCCCACCCGCAACGAGGCGAGCCTGTCACCCGCCGCGGCGGTCAGCGCATCGCGGATCGCGTGATCGGGGGATTCGGCGGTCATCGGCGGCATTCCGGGGCATTACGAATTCGCATGGCCATGCCCTTTGCACCAATGGCGCGAAAATCCAATGGCGAACCCCCTGTTTTTGCCGAACGCGATACCTATAAGGGTGTTCATGAATACTATGGGTGGGTCCTGGAAGGACACAATTCTGGCGATGGCCGGCAAGAGCCCCTGGGGCTCCACGCCCGGCCAGCCCGGCTCGGGATCGGATTCCGGGCCTGACGGCGATGGCGAGCGTGACGAGGAAGGCGGCGGCGACAAGCCGCGCAACCCCTGGCTGCCCGGTGGCGCGCCAGAAAGCGGCCCGACCGGTCGCAAGGCCGCGAATATCGAAGACCTGTTCCGCGCCCGCGGCGGCAAGCGTCGCGGCGGTGGCGGCGGTGGCGGTTTCCCGCGCATCCCGCAGGCACCCGGCGGACGCAGCTGGATGCCGCTGATCGCGGTGGGTGTCGTTTCGCTCTGGTTGCTCATCGGCTCGGTCCACCAGATCGGCCCGAAGGAAGAGGGCGTCGTCACCACTTTCGGCGAATATTCGCGCACGATGACCTCGGGCCTGAAGTTCACCGCGCCCTGGCCGATCCAGGACGTGAAGGTCGAGGACGTCACCTCGATCCGCACCGACACCATCCCCGAGGGGGAGGCCGAGAAGCTGATGCTGACCGGCGACCAGAACCTCGTCGACCTGTCGTACATCGTGCGCTGGAACGTGAAGGACCTGAAGCTCTACCACTTCCAGCTTGCCAACCCGGACGACACGGTCAAACAGGTGGCCGAAGCCGCCATGCGCGCCACCATCGCCGAAGTGACGCTGGACCAGGCGCTGTCCGGTTCGGGCCGCGCCCAGGTGGAACAGGCGGTCCGCACCCGCATGCAGGCCCTGCTCGACGCTTATCGTTCGGGCATCGCGGTGCAGGGCGTTGAGATCAAGAAGGCCGACCCGCCCGAAGCGGTGGTCGATTCCTTCCGAGAGGTCCTTGCCGCGCAGCAGGACGCGCAGTCCGACATCAACCGCGCCCGCGCCTGGGCGCAGCAGGTCACCGCCCGCGCAGAGGGTGAGGCAGAGGCTTTCGACAAAGTCTACGCCCAGTACAAGCTCGCGCCCGAAGTGACCCGCCGACGCATGTATTACGAAACCATGGAACGCGTGCTGAGCCAGACCGACAAGACCATCGTCGAAACCGGCGGCGTGGTGCCCTATCTGCCGTTGCCCGAAGTGCGCAAGTCGACGCGGCCGCCCGCCGCCAACGCCTCGCAGGGAGCACGCTGATGGAAACGCTCTGGCAGAACTACAAGGCGTGGATCATCGCCGCCGGCGTGTTGCTGGTGCTCGTCTGGTCCTCGCTCTTCGTCGTGCCCGAAACCGAACAGGCCGTGATCCTGCGCAACGGCAAGCCGACGACCGTGGTCAACAAGTTCAAGCCCAACCAGGATTTCGGCCAGACCGGCGCGGGCATCTGGTACCGGCTGCCGCTGATCGACCGCGTGGTGAAGGTATCGAAGCAGGTCCTCAGCGTCGACATGCAGCGGCAGGAAGTGCTCAGCCGCGACCAGCGCCGGCTGGAGGTCGACGCCTATGCCCGGTTCCGGGTGATCGACCCCGTGCGCATGGTCCAGACCGCCGGTTCGACCGACCGGCTGGAGGAACAGCTGCGCCCGATCCTGAACTCGGTGCTGCGCCAGCAGCTGGGCACGCGCAACTTCCAGGCCCTGCTCACCGCCGAACGCGGCGCGGCGATGGACCAGATCCGCGAAGGACTGGACAAGGAGGCCCGCGAATACGGTGCGCAAGTCATCGACGTGCGGATCAAGCGTGCCGACTTGCCGCCCGGCCCGTCGCTCGACACCGCCTACACCCGGATGCAGACCGCGCGTAAGCAGGAAAGCGACACCATTCGCGCGCAGGGTCAGAAGCAGGCCCAGATCATCCGCGCCGAGGCCGAGGCACGGGCGTCGAAGACTTATGCCGACGCCTTCAACAAGGACCCGCAGTTCTACGATTTCTACCGTGCGATGCAGAGCTACGATACCGTCTTCTCCGCCGAATCGGACAAGGACACGTCGATCATCCTGTCGCCGGACAACGAGTATCTGCGCCAGTTCCGCGGCAGCGGCCGCTGAGCGCACGACCATGCAGGTGCAGGGGGCGGCAAATGCCGTGGGTGCCTGTATCCGCCGGAGCCATTCAATCCGCGTTCAGCCGGGCGCGGGTGGAATGGACCGGACAGCCGGACGCCTTCGGGACGGGCGGACGGCGCTGAATACCGATCGAGACGAAGAGGATCACACCACGTGCGTACCGTCTATACCCTCACGACCGGACTGCTGCTGGGCGGCGCCGCCGTGTCGCTGGCCGTCGGCAACCCCCTGATCGCGCAAGTCGCGCAGAACGACGATACGACCATGGCCCGCGTCGTGCCCCGCAGCGGCGCACCCGCCAGCTTCGCGGACCTGACCGAACAGCTCCAGCCCGCGGTCGTCAACATCTCGACCCGCCAGCGCGTGCAGGTGCAGAACGGCGGCAATCCCTTCGCCGGCACCCCGTTCGAGGGGCTGTTCGGCGGCCGGGGCGGCAACCAGCCGACCACGCGAGAGGCGCAGTCGCTCGGCTCGGGCTTCATCATCAGCGCCGACGGCTATGTCGTGACCAACAACCACGTCGTCGCCGCGCAGGGCCGGGGCGGTACGATCGAGGCGATCACCGTCACCACCACCGATGGCACCGAGTACGAGGCGACGCTGGTCGGCACCGACGCGCAGTCGGACCTCGCCGTGCTGAAGATCAAGCGCGACAAGCCGTTCCCCTTCGTGAACTTCGGCGACAGCCGCCAGGCGCGCGTCGGCGACTGGATCATCGCCATCGGCAACCCGTTCGGCCTTGGCGGCACGGTGACCAGCGGCATCATCTCCGCCGTCTATCGCGCCACCGGTTCGGGCTCGGCCTATGACCGCTACCTGCAGACCGACGCGGCGATCAACCGGGGCAACTCGGGCGGGCCGATGTTCGACATGCAGGGCAACGTGATCGGCATCAACAACGCCATCTTCTCGCCCACCGGCGGCAGCGTCGGCATCGGTTTCGCGATTCCCGCCGAAACCGCCGCACCGATCGTGCGCAAGCTGATCGCGGGGGAGAAGATCGAGCGCGGCTATCTCGGCGTGCAGATCCAGCCGGTGAGCGAGGATCTCGCTGCATCGCTGGGCATCCCGCACAATCGCGGCGAGTTCATCCAGTCGGTCATGCCCGATGGGGCAGCGGCAAAGTCCGGCATCCGCGCGGGCGACGTCGTCACCAAGGTCAACGGCAAGGACGTGACCCCCGACCAGACGCTGTCCTACCTCGTCGCCAATACCGCGCCGGGCACCACCATCCCGATCGAACTGATCCGCGACGGCAAGCGCATGACCATCAATGCCCGGGTCGAGGCGCGGCCGAGCGAGGACGAGCTGACCCAGTCCTTCGCCAACCCGGACGAAGAGCAGAACGGCTTTGCCAATCCGCGCACCGATGGCGACCAGTCGTTCCTGGCCGAAAGGCTGGGCCTGTCGCTCACCCCGCTGACCCCGACGATCGCGCGCCAGCTGGGCGTGGCCGACAGCACCAAGGGCCTTGTCATCGCCGCCGTCGACGCTTCGTCGGATGCGGCGACCAAGGGCCTGCGCCGCGGCGACATCGTGCTCACCGCCAACTACAAGGACGTGAGCACGATCGCGGAGCTGGAGACGGTGGTTCGCGCCGCCCAGACCGACAAGCGCGAGGCGGTGCTGCTGCGCGTCCAGCGTCGCGGCCAGCCCGCGGTCTACATGCCGATCCGCCTGCGCTGATCGGCTTTCACGGCTCAGAAAAAAGGCCGCTCCGGTTAGTCCGGGGCGGCCTTTTTCGTGTCTGTTAATATCGCCGTTGGTTCAGCGGGACGAATTGCTCGGCACTTCGACGATCCGCATGCCGCCGGGCCCGACCTGCCGGTTCGTCGCCCCCTGCTGACGGATGCCCTGCTCCTGCTGGGGCGGGGCTTGCTGGCCGGATCGTCCCGTCGCGCGGTCGAGGAAATCCTCGTCCACCGCGCGCGGCGCCTCGTCCTGGCCGCTGCCTTCGTCGCCGTAGCCGTCGCGCGGCGGATCGCCGGGGCGCCAGCCATCGTCGGGCGGCGGCAGGTATTCGCCGTCCGGCCCGCCGCCATAGGGTTCGACGCGGTTGCCGTTCTCGTCGATGAAGTAGTAGTCGCCCGGCGTCCCGTACCAGGTCTCGTCATCGGGCTCCAGCTGCCATGCCGGCAGCGTCACCTCGGTGTCGAATTCCTCGATCGGGCGCTTGGCGGTGGCGAACTTCATGAAATCGGCAAAGGCGCGCGCGGGCGCGGTGCCGCCCTGCAGGCCGGCGACCTTCTTCGCATCGTCGCGGCCCATCCACACGCCGGTGGTAATCCCGCTCGAGAACCCGAGGAACCAGCCGTCCTTGTTCGAGGTCGTCGTCCCGGTCTTCCCCGCGACCGGCCGGCCGATGCTGGCCGAACGCCCGGTGCCGATCTGCACGGCAGTCTGCAACAGGTCGGTCATCTGCGCCGCGACATAGGGTGCGACGAGCAATTGCTGGCGCGAGGGGCGGCGTTCGTAGAGCAGTTCGCCGCTGGCCGTGGTGACCCGGGTGATGCCGTAGGGTTCGACCGAGGTGCCCTTGGCGTTCACCGCCGCGAAGGCGCGGGTCATGTCGATCACCCGCACTTCTGACGCGCCCAGCACCATCGAGGGATAAGTCGAGATGGGCGAAGTGATGCCGAAACGCTGCGCCATGCTGGCCACCGCATCGAAGCCGACTTCCTGGCCCAGTTGCGCGGCAACGGTGTTCTTGGAATAGGCGAAGGCCGCGCGCACGTCGATCGCGCCCGCGTAAGTCCCGCCCGAATTGCGCGGGGTCCAGCCATCGATGGTGACGGGCTTGTCCTCGACCGGGCTGTCGGGCGTGAACCCGGCTTCCAGCGCGGCGAGATAGACGAAGAGCTTCCACGCCGAGCCGGGCTGGCGCAGCGCGTCGGTGGCGCGGTTGAAGTTCGATTTGACGTAATCGGTGCCGCCCACCATCGCGAGGATCGCGCCGTCCTGGTCCAGACTGACCAGCGCGCCCTGCGATCCGCTGGGCACGTTCTTCTGGATCGCGGTAGTCGCGGCGCGCTGCATGCCGACGTCGAGCGTGGTCCAGACCTCGATCGGCTCGAACGTCTCGGGCAGGATGAAATCGAGTTGCGGCAGCACCCAGTCGGTGAAATAGCGGACCGAGTTCTGGCCATATTCGGGCTTCAGCTCGATGGTGTCGAGGTCGACTTTCGCCGCCTCGCCCTCGGTAATGAAGCCCTGCTGCTGCATCAGCGCCAGAACGGTATGCGCGCGGCTGACCGCGGCGTCGGCGTCGGCGGTCGGCGAGTAGCGCGACGGTGCCTTGACCAGCCCGGCGATGATCGCCGCCTCGCCCACCGAAAGCGAGGTGGCGGGGTGCGAGAAGAACAGGCGGCTAGCGGAATCGATGCCGTAGGCGCCGCCGCCGAAATAGACCTTGTTGAGATAGAGCTCGAGGATCTGTTCCTTGCTGAACTTGCGCTCCAGCGCGAGCGCCAGCACCGCTTCGCGCGCCTTGCGGTCGAAGGTCTTGGAATTGTTGAGGAAGATATTGCGCGCCAGCTGCTGGGTGATCGTCGATCCGCCTTCGCGGAAAGCGCCGGTATCGATACGCACCTTCACCGAACGAGCGATACCGATGGGGTCGACGCCGTAATGATCGAAGAACCGGCGATCCTCCACCGCGATCATCGCGTTACGCATCGACTCGGGTATCTGCTCATATTTCAGCCAGCGGCCGTAGCTCGGCCCGATCGACACGATCTCGCGCCCGTCGCGGGCGTGGACGACAATGGTCTGGCCATGCTCGCTCGCCTTCAGCGAGGAGAAGCTGGGCAGCGAGTTCATCGTCGTCCACACCGCGAGGGCCAGCCCGCCGACGGCGAGAAAGCCGATGAACAGGCCAAACAGGATGATCCGCTTCAGCCAGCGCCAGCCGGCAGACGAAGGTTCCCGCGATGCGCTGCGCCTGCTGCTATTCCGGGCCCGGTTCTGCTTGGCCATTGCCGCCTGTCGATTGATCCCGCCTCGCCGGATCGTCCGGCCCGACGGGGTGGGGTGTTAACTGTGGCCGAAAAATGGCCGCGTCAGGCATAACGCTTGCTGAACGAGGTGCGCCGGTCAATCCGGCTATGCGCCCTTATCCTCGTCCATTTCCGCCTTCGCGAAATCGAGCGCGGCACTGTTGATGCAATAGCGAAGGCCGCCGGCCTGCGGCGGTCCGTCCGGGAAGACGTGGCCGAGATGCCCTTCGCAGCTCGAACAGCGCACTTCGGTTCGCACCATGCCGTAGGAGGTGTCGCGATGTTCGTTGACGCTGTCGCCCTCGCTCGGCGCGGTGAAGGCGGGCCAGCCGCAACCCGAATTGTACTTGGCGTCGGAGGTGAACAGCAGCTGCCCGCATCCGGCGCAGTGGTATTCGCCTTCTTCGTAGAACTTGTCGTATTCTCCGGTGAAGGCCCGTTCGGTCCCGGCTTCGCGCAGGATGTGGTACTGTTCGGGGGAGAGCCTGGCCCGCCATTCGGCGTCGCTCAACCGGGTATCTTCGCCAGCCATGGGCTTGTCATTCCTTGATAAGTTTGGTGTCGCTGCCAGCGATATGGGTGGCGGGCAGCGGCCCGACAAGCAGCACCGCCCCATCGTTCCCGGTAACCACCAGCCGCGCGCCGACGGGCGCATCGGGGCCGCGCGCGATCCATTCGCTATCACCCAGCCGCACCCGTCCCTCGCCATCGGCGATCGCCTCGGTCACCGTGACCCGCGCGCCCAATGCCCGTGCGCCGCGGTCGTTCATCGCCGGATCGGTGCTTTCGCGCCCTGCATAGTCGAGCCATTCGCGCGCGGCGTAGACGGAGAACCCGGTGAAGACGACGAAGCTCAGCACTTGCGCCGCCAGCGGCAGGTCGACCACTGCCACGATCATGCCGGTCAGGAACGCCGCTGCCGCCAGCCAGATCAGGAAGTATCCCGGCAGCAGCATCTCCGCCCCCGCCAGCACGGCCCCGGCGATCAGCCACAGCCAGGGCGCGTCGAGATCGGTCAGCCAGTCCATCGCCTATTCGCCGTAGGTGCGCGGCACCGACGGCGGCGCGGGCTGACGCGACGGAGCGGAAGGGCGCGGCGGCAGCGATCCGCCAGCCGACGGCGACTGCGGCGGGGCCACCGCATCGCGGACCAGTTCGCCGATCCCGCCCAACGTTCCGATCAGCTGCGTCGCCTCTACCGGGAAGAGGATCGTCTTGGCATTCGGGCTGGTCGCGAAATCGCTCACCGCCTCGACATATTTCTGCGCGACGAAGTAGTTCAGCGCCTGCGTGCCCGAAGAGGCGATCGCCTCGGACACCACGCGGGTGGCCTCCGCCTCGGCCATGGCGGCGCGTTCGCGCGCCTCTGCATCGCGGAACGCGCTTTCCTTGCGGCCTTCGGCCTCGAGGATGCTCGACTGCTTCAGGCCCTCGGCCTTCAGGATCGCACTGGCACGCTCGCCCTCCGCCTCCAGGATCTGGGCGCGCTTCTCGCGCTCGGCCTTCATCTGCCGCGCCATCGCGTTCGAGATGTCGGCGGGCGGGCGGATGTCCTTGATCTCGATACGAGTGATCTTGATGCCCCAGGGCGCGGTCGCGTGGTCGATCACCACCAGCAGCTTGGCGTTGATCTCGTCACGCTTCGACAGTGTCTCGTCCAGATCCATGCTGCCCATCACCGTGCGCAGGTTGGTCGTCGTCAGTGCCATGATCGCGTTGTAAAGGCCCGAGACCTCGTAAGCCGCCTTGCCCGCGTCGAGCACCTGGAAGAACACCACCGCGTCCACGCCCACCATGGCGTTGTCCTTGGTGATGATCTCCTGCCCCGGAATGTCGAGCACCTGTTCCATCATGTTGATCTTGTGACCGACCCGATCGATCAGCGGCACGATGATGTGCATCCCGGGATGCGCGGGCTTGGCGTAGCGGCCCATGCGCTCGATCGTGTAGACATAGCCCTGTCGCACCACGCGGATGCTGGAAAACAGGAAGATCGCCAGAACGACGAGCAGGACGACGAGAAACAGATCCATGAACTATGGCCCCCTTGCGCCGCCCCGTTGCAAGGGCCGCGCTCCTCCATCGATCATGCGGGTTTTAGCCCGCTTTGGAAAGTGCCTCGCACGCGGAGGCGATGGCGGGATCGACCGGCCTCGTGTCCTGCTCCAGCTTACGGCGCTCGTCCGCGATCACGGCAGCGGCATCGGCGGCGCTTCGTCCGGCGGCGCTGGCACGATCGCGCACCATCCGCTCCAGCCGATCCGCGCTTGCGGCATCGCCGGACTTGCGCGCCAGCGCGGCACACGTGGCCGGGCCGGGGATCGTCGCCTCTTGGGCGGCCTGCGCGTCGAGCAAGGCCAGGCAGGCCGGCATCACCGCCGCGAGCATGCCAGGTTCGGCAAGGGCCGCCGCCTCTGCCCGCATGGCGTTCGCGACCGCATCCTCGCTCCAGCCGCGATCGATCAGCGCCGACCCCGTGGCGACGAGATAATCCCGGCCGCGCAGCGCGAGCGGCGGATAGGATTGGCCGCTCGCGCTCCCTCCCCTCGCCTGCTGCCCCGCCACCAGCGCGAATGCGGCCGCACAGCGAAGCGAGGCGCGATCCGCCGCCGTCGGAGCAGGCGATGGCACGGTTGAGGCCGATTGCGACGACGATACCGCAGCCTCGTCGTTCGGGGGGAGATTCGCCGGCGCGGCAGGGCGGAACACCGCGTTCGCCGCACTTGCGAAGATGATGCCCGCAATCGCTAATTCATTGAACATGAAAACGTTTGTACCTTCGAATGTCAGCTTGCCACCAAGATAATAAGCGGTATCGCAGATGTTATTTTCGTTACAGCGGAAACAAGGTATTAGCCGGGGTTAATGGCACACGGTAGCAGGGATAGAGAGGCGGGTAGACCGGCCATGCTTCTGGAAAGGCGCATGCAGGCGCTTGCGGACTACGACATCCTCGGTAGCGACAGCGAACGCGAATACGACGATATCGCGTTCCTGGCGAAGAAGCTGTGCGCAACGCCCGTGGCCCTCGTCAGCCTGGTCGAGGAAGATCGCCAGTGGTTCAAGGCGCGCGACGGGTTCGATGCGTGCCAGACCTCGATCGACCAGTCGGTCTGCCGCCACGGTCTCGCCAGCCGCGATCCGCTGATCATCAACGACCTGACGCTCGACCCCCGCACTCGCGACAATACCCTGGTCACCGAAGGTCCGCGCATCCGCTTCTATGCCGGCGCGCCGCTGATCACGCCCGACGGCACGGCGATCGGCATGCTCTGCGTGATCGACGTGGTGCCCCGTCCGCACGGGCTCGACGAAGACCAGCAGCGCGGGCTGATCGCGCTGGCCCGGCAGGTGATCGACAAGCTCGAACTGCGCAAGGCCCTGCTCGACCGCGACCGGGCGCTGGGTGCCGAGCGGGTCGAGGCCGAGTTGTTGCGCCGGACGGCGGAGCGGAGGGAATTTGCCGAAGAAGCCGGTCACGTCGGCGCTTTCGAGATCGATCTCCAGACACGCGAGATGACCGTCAGCGGCGAATATTGCCGCATCTTCGGGCTGGAACCGGTCAGCCGCCTGTCCGTCGCCGAATTGCACGAACGCGTGCCGCAAGCCGCGGTCATCGAGGAAACGCTGCGCACCGGGCCAGACGAGGTTCGCAGCGAATTCCCGATCCGCCGGGCCGACGATGGCACCGATCGCTGGATCGACATCCGCGGGCGCTATAGCCGCGACGACGATGGTGAGCGGCGGCTGTTTTCCGGCGTCGTCACCGACGTCACCGAACGGCGACAGATCAACGAAGAGATCTCCCACCGGCTGAAGAACACGATGGCCTTGGTGCAGGCTATCGCGGGCCACACGCTGCGCGGGGTCGCCGATGCCGACCTGCTGCAGGAATTCTATCGGCGCATCGCCGCACTGGCGACCGCGCATGACATCCTGCTCCGCCCCAATGGGCAGAGCGCGGGCGTGCACGCGGTGGCCGACGGCGTGCTGGCCGGACTGTCGGTGGACGACCGGGTCAAGCCAAGCGGCATTGACGTGCAACTGTCATCGCGCGCGGTACTGGTGCTGGCCATGCTGCTTCACGAACTCAGCACCAACGCCATGAAATACGGTGCGCTGAGCCACCCCGACGGCAAGGTCGCCATCACCACTTCGCGCGAACACCGCGCCGAAGGCGAGTGGCTGGTGATCGACTGGCACGAAAGCGGCGGGCCCGAAGTGTCGGCACCGGCAAAGCTCGGTCTCGGCACGCGTCTCGTGCAGCGTGGTCTCGCCCCGGATGGCGAGGCGGACCTGACTTACGAACCCACCGGCTTTCGCGCGCTGATCCGCGCGCCCCTGTCGCAGATCACCTGATCGTCCTTCACCGGGTCAGGCGCGCGGCGGCTGCCGGCGATAGCTGAGCGCCTCCGCCACGTGGACGCGCCCGATGCCGGGTGCGCCGGCCAGGTCCGCCATCGTGCGCGCCACGCGCAGGATGCGGACATAGCCGCGCGCCGACAGCCGCATCGCGTCCGCCGCCTGCATCAGCAGCTTGCGCCCGTCCTCGTCGGGCTGGGCAAAGCGGTCCAGCCATTCGCCATCCAGATCGGCGTTGGTCCGGGCCGGGCTGTGTTCCAGCCGCGCCGTCTGCACGTCCCGCGCCCGTGCGACCCGCGCGGCCACCTCGGCGCTGCCCTCGGTCGGCGGCGGCAGTGCCAGATCGCGGGCCGATACCGGGTCGACCTCGACATGGAGATCGATCCGGTCTAGCAAGGGCCCCGACACCCGGCTCTGATAGTCCGCCGCGCATTTCGGGGCGCGCGAACAGGCCAGCGCCGGATCGCCCAGATGCCCGCAGCGGCACGGGTTCATCGCCGCGATCAGCTGGACATTGGCCGGAAACGTCACGTGTGCATTCGCCCGCGCGACGCTCACCTCGCGCGTTTCCAGCGGCTGGCGCAGCGAATCGAGCACCGCGCGCTGGAATTCGGGCAATTCGTCGAGGAACAGCACGCCGTGGTGGGCCAGGCTGACCTCGCCCGGCTTCACCTTCAGTCCGCCGCCGGTCAGCGCCGCCATCGATGCCGAATGGTGCGGACTGCGAAAGGGCCGCGCCCGGCTGATGCGCCCATCCTCCAGCAGGCCCGCGACCGACTGCACCATGCTGGTCTCCAGCGCCTCGGCACTGGTCAGCGGGGGCAGGATGCCCGGGAGGCACGAGGCGAGCAGCGACTTGCCCGCGCCCGGCGGCCCGATCATCAGGAGGTTGTGCCCGCCCGCCGCCGCGATTTCCAGCGCGCGCTTGGCGGTTTCCTGCCCCTTCACCTGCTTGAGGTCCGGCCCCGCTTGCGGCATCGCCACCGCGCCGGCGGCGGGAGCGGGCAGCTGCTGCGTGCCCTTCAGGTGGTTGAGCAGGCTGATGAGATCGGGCGCGGCGACGACCGATTCGCCCCCGGCCCACGCGGCCTCCGCCCCTTGCGCGGCGGGGCAGATCAGGCGCTTGTCTTCCTCTGCCGCATGCATCGCGGCCAGCAGCACGCCCGGCGTGGCGACGATCCGCCCGTCGAGCGCGAGTTCGCCGACGACAACGCATTCGGCCAGCTGCTCGGCATCGGTCACGCCCATCGCGGCCAGCAGCGACAGCGCCACCGGCAGGTCGTAGTGCGACCCTTCCTTGGGCAGGTCGGCGGGCGACAGGTTCACCGTGATCCGCTTGGGCGGCAGCGCCAGCCCCATCGCGGCGAGCGCGGCGCGAACCCGTTCGCGGCTTTCGCCCACCGCCTTGTCGGCAAGACCGACGATGTTGAAGGCGGGCAGCCCCGGCGCCAACTGGCACTGGACTTCCACGCTGCGCGCGTCGAGGCCGAGATAGGCCACGGTGCGGACCAGTGCGACCATGTTGTTGATGCGACCCCGAAATCTGCTTTGCACCCCCTCTTGCCGCATGGCTTGCGCCGCTGTCGAGAGGGGGCGTTTCGCAATCCTGTGGCTTGACTCGCGCCGGTCATGCCCGTAACGGCACGGCCACACAGGCGGTCGCCCTCGTTCGGCGGCCCTTTTTCGTTGTAACCGATTCTAGAGATACAGGACCTTCGCCATGAAGCGCACTTTCCAGCCGAGCAACCTCGTGCGCAAGCGTCGTCACGGTTTCCGCGCCCGCATGGCCACTCCCGGTGGTCGCAAGGTGCTGCGCGCCCGTCGCGCCCGCGGTCGTAACAAGCTGAGCGCCTGATCTGTAGCGAGAGCGCATCCGGTTCCCCGGATGCCCCGCTTCGCTCCACGGCCCGCGCCCCCAGGGGTTGGCGGGCCGTTGCTGTTGGCGGCACGGGCCTTCCCGCCCGCCCCGAGATGGCTTGAGACAGCGGCCAAGCCGGTGCACGATCCCGCCCGCATGACCACGCCCGAACCCGACATCGCGCCCCGGTCGCCCGAGATTATCCGCAAGCGCGCGGATTTCCTCGCCGCGAACAAGGGCCTGCGCGTCGCCCGGCCGGGCTTCGTCCTGCTCGCCCGGCCCAACGGGCTGGATCCGGCGCGGATGCGTTTCGGGATCACGGTTACCAAGCGGATCGGCAATGCGGTGGTGCGCAACCGAATGAAGCGGCGCTTTCGCGAACTGCTGCGCGCCGCCCTGCCGGTGGCGGGCCTGCCCGGTCACGACCACATCCTGATCGGCCGCGAAGGCGGGATCGAACGGGACTTCGGAAAGCTGGGCGAGGAACTGGCCATGGCCCTGTCGCGTGCTGCCGACGGCAAGGGCGATGCCCCGCGCCCTGCTCGCAAGGGCGGTCCGCGCGGTCGCAAGCCGCAGCGCAAGGTCTTGCCGTGAAGTGGCTGCTCATCGGCATCGCCCGGCTGTGGCAGATCGGCCCTTCGGCCATCCTGCCGCCGTCGTGTCGCTACAGCCCGTCATGCTCGCAATACGCGATCGAGGCGCTGAAGAAGTACGGCGCGATTAAGGGTGGCTGGCTTGCGGCCAAGCGGCTATTGCGCTGCCACCCGTGGGGTGGGCACGGCCACGATCCTGTTCCCTAGGCCGGTTCCTCAGGCCGGTTTCTCAGGGTCGGCGCGGTCGCAATTCGGACGGTAGTTTCAAGGGTTTCAAGGTGGAAAAGAACCAGCGCAACATGATCACGGCAGTGGTGCTGATCGCACTGCTGATGCTCGGCTGGGAGCTGGGTTTGAACTATTTCTACCCGCAGCCCGAAACCCCGCCCGCCGCCACCGCAACGCAAGTGCCCGGTGATACCCCGGCGCAAGACAGCAAGGCCAGGCATACCCGCGACGGCGGTCTGGTCGATCCGGCGGACCTCGCGCTGGAACAGAAGGACCTCGACCAGTCGCTCGGCAGCAAGGACCGGATCGTCATCGATTCGCCCGAAGTGCTTGGTTCGATCAACCCGGTCGGCGCTCGCATCGACGACCTGACGCTGAAGACCCATCGCCAGACGGTGGACAAGGATTCGGGCCCGGTCCGCCTGTTCAGCCCGATGGGCACGCCCGCGCAGCAGTTCGCGCAGTTCGGCTTTGTCGGCGACAATGTCCGGATGCCCGACGCCAACACGGTCTGGACCGCGCAGGGCGACCGCCTCGCCCCCGGCAAGCCCGTTACCTTGTCGTGGGACAACGGCCAGGGCCTGCGCTTCGTCATCGCGCTGGCGATCGACGATCACTACATGATCACCGCGCAGCAGACGGTCGCCAACACCGGCACCGCCCCGGTTTCGGTAAAGCCCTTCGCGCTGATCAACCGGACGAGCGCGACCGCCAGCCTCGACACCTGGACCGTGCATTCGGGTCCGATCGGCGCGTTCGACGGGTCGGTCGATTTCGGCAACAACTACGATGACGTGGTCGAGAAGGGCAATGTCACCGGCAGCGGCGCGGCCAACTGGATCGGCTTTACCGACATCTACTGGCTCTCCGCGCTCGTGCCGCAGGACGGGGCGAAGACGACGGCCGACTTCCGCTCGCTGGGCGATGCGAAGTTCCGCGCCGACGTGATCTACGACCCGGTCACCGTACCGGCCGGCAAGCAGGTGTCGCGCACCACGCGGCTTTTTGCGGGTGCCAAGGAAAGCCAAGTTCTCGACATGTACGAGGCCGGCGTGAACGGCCAGGGCGGGATCGCCAACTTCGGCCTCGCCATCGACTGGGGCTGGTTCCGCTGGTTCGAGAAGCCGATCTTCTGGCTGCTGACCAAGCTGTTCGAACTGGTCGGCAACTTCGGTGTCGCCATCATCCTGCTCACCCTGATCGTGCGCGGCGTGATGTTCCCGATCGCCCAGCGCCAGTTCGCCAGCATGGCGGCGATGAAGGCGCTGCAGCCCAAGATGAAGGCGCTGCAGGAGCGGTACAAGGACGACAAGCAGATGCTCCAGTCCAAGATGATGGAGCTCTACCGCGAGGAAAAGGTGAACCCGCTGGCGGGCTGCCTGCCGATGTTCCTGCAGATCCCGGTGTTCTACGCGCTGTACAAGGTGCTGATGGTCGCCATCGAGATGCGGCACCAGCCGTTCATCCTGTGGATCAAGGACCTGTCGGCGCCCGATCCGCTGCACGTCCTCAACCTGTTCGGCCTGCTCGACTTCAACCCGCCGGGCTTCCTTGCCATCGGCGTGCTGGCGATCCTGCTGGGCATCACCATGTGGCTGCAGTTCAAGCTGAACCCGGCGCAGATGGACCCGGCGCAGCAGCAGATCTTCATGCTGATGCCGTGGTTCATGATGTTCGTGATGGCGCCGTTCGCGGCGGGCCTGCTGATCTACTGGATCACCTCGAACCTCCTCACCATCGGCCAGCAGAAGCTGCTCTATTCGCGCCACCCGCAGCTCAAGGCTTCGGAGATGGAGGACAAGAAGGACAAGCTGCGCGCCGATCTCGCCGCCGAGAAGGCTGCCGCCGCGCAGGCCGCGAGCAAGCCCGGCAAGAAGCCCAGGGCCTGATCGGTGGAAGAAGCCCTTCCCGAAGATCCGTCGCGTGCCTTGTACGAGGAGCGGGCGCGCAAGCTGTTCTCGGGGCCGGTGACTTTCCTGCTCTCGGCCCCGGCGCTCAAGTTCCTGCCCGAACCGACGGTACCGGAAATCGCCTTTGCGGGCCGGTCCAACGTCGGCAAGTCGTCGCTGCTCAACGCGCTGACCGGGCGGCGGGCGATCGCGCGCACCTCGGTCACGCCGGGCCGGACGCAGGAGCTGAACTACTTCGACGTGGGTGCCGTACCCGGCGAACGCGGACCGGAATTCCGCCTCGTCGACATGCCCGGCTACGGTTTTGCCAAGGCCCCGCCGGCGGTGGTCAAGAAGTGGCGCTTCCTCGTCAACGACTACTTGCGCGGACGCGTGGTGCTGAAGCGCTGCCTGCTGCTGATCGATGCACGCCACGGGGTGAAGCCGGTCGACCGCGAGATCATGGAAATGCTCGACATCGCGGGCGTCTCCTACCGCCTCGTCCTCACCAAGGCCGACAAGATCAAGGCGAGCGAGCTGGAACAGTGCATCGCGAAAACGGTCGCCGAAGCGCGCAAGCACGCCGGTGCCTATCCCGAAATCTCGGTCACCAGCTCCGAGAAAGGCATGGGGATCGAGGAACTGCGCGGCTTCGTCCTGCAAAGCGCCGAGGGCGGCTGATCGCTCGCGCAACAGGGTGACAAAGGCGACACCGTGTCACCCATCTCCAACCCCGGAAACCCCTGGATCTGCGCGACCGGTCGGTCCGGGCGACAGATGACACGTGCGCAGGGCACGCATCGCCTGCACAGGCGGATGAGAGTGGATCGACGGTGGTAAAGAGCGGGTCGCCCCCATCGCAGGTCCGGTCCGTGTAGGAAAATAACCTCTCATCGAAGCACGTGGGGAAACGCGGCCCGGTAAGCGAACGTCAACCCAACCACGGCTAGGTCCATCGGCAATGACTGACTGGTTTCGCCACACCGAATGGGACCATGCGCGCGAGGCCGATTTCCTCGCCCACCTTTCGCGTGCCCGGCGCAAGGGCCAGTATTTCAATATCCAGGCCTACACTCTGCTGAACTTCCGGCCCGACGTGGCGGCCACACTCTGCCGCATGGCGCTGGCACTGGACGACCCTGACGAGAATGCAAGAGCCGGACTCTACCTCGGCACCGCTCTCGCACTGGGCGGCGATGCCGATGCGGCCATCGCCGCGCTTGAGGATGCGATCGCGGCAGAGCAGCGCAACCCGATGGTGCGGACCGCCGCCTATCTCGATCAGGCGCTGCTGATTGCGCTCGCCCGCCGGGAAGACCTCTACGATCTTGCGATGTCGCGTCTGGTCCCAAAGCACGATCCTCGCGATCCCGACGAGCAGCCGTCGGTCCTCATCACCGCGGCCCTGATCGGCGGGGAGCGCGGGGACGACGTGAGCGACACGGCCCGGGCGGCGCTGGCGACGCTGCATATCGACAATCGCGTCGAAGCCGGGCTGCCCGCCTGGCTCGACCCCGCTGCTTTGGCCGTTCGGCTGGCGCAACTGGTGCAATAGCCCCGCAGCGCCCCTCCCCGCTCGACACCCCGGCGCTTCCCCGCTAACCCCGCTCGTTCAGACAACGGGGCATTTTCGTGAAACTCATCATCGGCAATCGCAACTATTCCAGCTGGTCGCTGCGCGGCTGGCTGGCCGCCAAGCAGTCGGGCCTTTCGTTCGAGGAAATCACCGTCAACATCAGCGGCGAGGAATGGGAGAACGCCAAGCGCGAGTGGGGCGAGGTCCAGCCCTCGTCGGGCAAGGTGCCGATCCTGTGGGACGGCGACGTGGTGATCTGGGACAGCCTTGCCATCATGGAGCACCTTGCCGACAAGATCGGCGGCGAGAACGGGCGCGACCGGTTCTGGCCGAAAGACCCGGTGGCCCGGGGGCTGTGCCGATCGATGGTTGCCGAAATGCATTCCAGCTACCTGCCGCTGCGCCGCGAAATGCCGATGAACGTGCGCCGCCGGGTCGAGAGCCATACGATCAGCGACGATGCCAAGGCCAATGTCATCCGCGTGCTGACCCTGTGGGCGGAGGCGCGGAGCCGATTCGGGCATGGCGGGCCGTTCCTGTTCGGCACCTACAGCGCCGCCGACATCTTCTACGCCCCCGTCGTCAGCCGGTTCATGACGTATGGCATCGGCGTCCCCGGATTCGCGCAGGCCTACATGGAAGCGATGTGGAACCACCCCTGGATGCAGCAGTGGATCGACGGCGCGGACCAGGAAGACTGGACGATCGAGGCATTCGAGGTCGCCAATTAGGGCATGCGACAATCGGTTCGTCGCAAATTTGGCCGGAATGTGGCAACAATATGGACACCGCATTGCAACACGACTATATGGGGGGCCTGCCGCACTCATGTTGAGGCCTGCGGCACAGGGAAACTGACACCATGAAGATCACTTTCGCTCTGCTGGCCTCGGCCGCTGCTCTCTCGCTCGCCGCTTGCAGCCAGGAAGCTGCTGAGCCGACCGAAGCCGCGACCGAAGCCGTCGTCGAAGAAACCGCCGTCGCCACCGACGTCGCGACCGACGTTGCCACCGACATGGCGACCGACATGGCGACCGACGCCGCGACCGACATGGCGACCGACGCCGCGACCGACGCCGCCGCCGAGTAATCCTCGCGAGCGATCAGGATCGGGCCTCGCTCCCTTGCGGAGCGGGGCCCTTTTCTTTGCCCGTCGCCCACGGCAGACGAGGCGTTTTGAAATAAGGCAGGGGCGCGAAGAGCGAAGCTCTTTTCGCAAGTGCAGCAAAAATCTTCCCTCGCGGCATTTTTGGGCGTAGGATCGCCCCCGCCAGGGCTGTCGACGCCCGCCGATGAGGGGAATACCGAAGATGCCGACAGTCGCGATCGTCAGCCAGAAGGGCGGCTCGGGCAAGACGACCCTCGCGCTCCATCTCGCGACCGCCGGGGCCTATGCCGGCAAGAAGACCGTCGTCGTCGACACCGATCCGCAGGCGACCGCCGCGGCCTGGGCCGACTGGCGCGGCGATTTCCTGCCCGAAGTGGTGACCAGCCCGCCCGCCCGCCTTGCCAAGACGGTGGAGAAGCTGCTGGCCAAGGGGACCGACCTCGTCGTCGTCGACACCCCGCCGCACGCCGATGCCGCCGCGCGAGAGGCGATCAAGGCCGCCGATCTGGTCATCGTCCCCACCCGCCCGCGCGCATTCGACCTTCACGCGCTGGGCGCGACCGCCGAGATGCTCACGTTCGTCGGCAAGGAAGGCCACGTGCTGATGAACGGCGTGCCGGCCCGCGCCACCAAGCTGCTCGACGATGCGAACGGCCAGGCGATCGAGATGGGTCTCAAGGTCTGTCCGGTCACGTTCGGCGAACGGGCCGCCTTCCACCACGCGTCCGGCGACGGGGAAGTCGCGGTGGAGCACGATCCCGACGGCAAGGCCGCCGCCGAAGTCGCCGAGCTGTGGGCCTGGACCATGGCGCAAGTCGATTTCGCCAAGGTCGCGCCGAAGGCCAAGGCGAAAGACGAAGCCAAGAGCAAGGGCAAGCCCAAGACCCGGCCCGGATCGAAGAACTAGGCCGCGGGCTATCCGGAACCCCCGCGTCCGGTCCTGAAGGCCGCGCGGGTCCCGTTCGGCGCCTTGGCCGAACGAATCCCGCCTAGCGCCGGTCGGGCGCGCTCGCTTCCGCCGTCAGCATCGCGATGGCATCGTCCAGCGACATGAACTTCTGCTGCTGTTCGCCCAGCGTGCGAACCGCGACGGTGCCCTCCTCCGCCTCCCGCTTGCCGACGACCAGCAGGTGCGGGACCTTGGCCACCGAGTGCTCGCGCACCTTGTAGTTGATCTTCTCGTTGCGCAGGTCGCTTTCGACGCGAATGCCCGCCGCTTTCAGCTTCGCCGCCGCGTCCCTGGCATAGTCGTCGGCGTCCGATACAATGGTCGCAACGACTGCCTGCACCGGCGACAGCCAGACCGGCAGGCGGCCTGCGAAATGCTCAATCAGGATGCCGATGAAGCGTTCGTACGAACCGAAGATCGCGCGGTGGAGCATGACCGGGCGATGTTTCTCGCCATCCTCGCCCACGTAAGTCGCGTCGAGCCGTTCGGGCAGCACGCGGTCCGACTGGATCGTGCCGACCTGCCAGGTGCGGCCGATCGCGTCGGTCAGGTGCCATTCGAGCTTGGGCGCATAAAACGCGCCTTCGCCCGGCAGTTCCTCCCAGCCATAGGCCTCGGTGGCGAGGCCCGCCTCGACCACCGCGTTGCGCAGTTCGTCCTCGGCCTTGTCCCAGTCCGCGTCGCTGCCGAAGCGCTTTTCGGGGCGCAGGGCGAGCTTGATCGAATAGGTGAAGCCGAAGTCCTTGTAGATCCGGTCGGCCAGTTCGCAGAAGGCGCGGACTTCGGACACGATCTGGTCCTCGCGGCAGAAGATGTGCGCGTCGTCCTGCGTGAACTGGCGCACGCGCATCAGGCCGTGCAGCGCGCCATGCGGCTCGTTGCGGTGGCAGCAGCCGAACTCGGTCATGCGGATCGGCAGATCGCGGTAGGACTTGATGCCCTGATCGAAGATCTGGATGTGACCGGGGCAGTTCATCGGCTTGATGGCAAGGAAGTCCGGGTGTTCGCCCAGCTGCGGCTCATCGGTGTCGATGTTGGCGATTTCGTCCGGCACGAGGAACATGCCCGCGCGGAACTTGTCCCAGTGGCCCGAGGTTTTCCAGAACTTGTTGTGGTAAAGCTGCGGCGTGCGCACTTCCACGTATTCCGCTGTGGTGAGGCGGCGGCGCATGTACTGCTCAAGCGCCTGCCACAGCACCCAGCCGTTGGGGTGCCAGAACACCGAG
>CAYRLC010000007.1:46855-47340 GCA_964424995.1 uncultured Croceicoccus sp. | reverse complement strand
CCAGGTCGCACCGCCGCCGGTCTTCCACAGGTCGCCCTGCCAGGTGGCGTTGGTCTTGCCGGTCACGCCGTTGGGTTGGCCGCGCAGAGTGCCGGTGTGCCCCTCGATCGTCGGGCGGTCCCAGATCAGCTCGCCGGTGTTGACGTCGCGGGCCTGAACGGCGCCGACCACGCCGAATTCACCGCCCGAATTGCCGGTGATGACCATGTCCTTGACGATGATCGGCGCGGCGGTGGCCGAATAGCCGGCCTTGTAGTCGCCGATTTCCTTGTTCCAGACGACCTTGCCGGTGTCCTTGTTCAGCGCGACGAGGTGCGCGTCCAGGGTGGCGAAGATGACCTTGTCGCCGTGGATCGCCGCACCGCGGTTGACCACGTCGCAGCAGGGCATGATGCCGTCGGGCAGGCGGGCGTTGTATTCCCACTTCTTCTCGCCGGTCTTCGCGTCGAAGGCGAAGAGGCGCGAGTACGAGCCGGTGACGTAGA
>CAYRLC010000007.1:0-46845 GCA_964424995.1 uncultured Croceicoccus sp. | reverse complement strand
CTGCGCTTCCTGGCCGCGCTGCTTTTCACCGCCCAAGGAGGCGGCGAACATCGGAACCAGCTTCTTCACGGTGCCGGTGTTAATCTTGTTCAGCTTCGAGAAGCGCTGCTGCCACGGGCCCATGCCGTAAGTCAGGACGTCGCCGGTCGAATTGGCGTCGTTCATCAGGTCGGCCATCGACGGGCCGCCATGGTTGTCCGCCTGAGCGGGCATGCCGATCGCCACGGTTGAGGCCGCGAGCGCCACGGCAAGAGTCTTGAAACGCCCCTTCATCCTTCCCTCCTTCGTCAGACCGAAGTCATCGTTATGCGGCGCAGTTCGCGCCTGTCTGGTAACTGTTGATACATCGAAGAGTAGTGCCGCCCCTGCGACCGACAATTGCACCTTAGGTCTATGACCCCAGTGCTGGCCGCTTCGGCTCAGGCCGCTGGGGCGACCGCGTCGGCCGCGCGCCAGGCGACACCGTGCGCGGCAAAGATCGCCTGCATCCGCCCGTCGGCCATCATCGCGTCCATCTCTTCCTCGATCGCGAAACCCAGCGTGCGGCTGGCCTCGTCGACCGCGATGCCCACGTCCCATCCGGGCGAGAGCATGGCCGGCAGCGGCCCCTTGCGCGCCCGCGCGGCGTCGCCCGGTGCGGTGGCGATGGCGGATTCGATCTGCGCGCGGGTGGCGACGGCGAGGTCTGCCGCGCCCGATTTCACGGCGGCGACCGCGTCGTAGCCGCTGTTGAAGTGGGCCACGTCCTTGCGCAGGATCCCGCCGAAATTGCCGATGAGGTAGAAATCGGGAATCGAATCGAGCTCGGCCGCCAGCCGCTTGCCGCGGAACTCGGTCGGCACGCCCTCGCACTCGGCCATGCCGGGCGCACAGGCCGCGCCGAAGCTTTCATGGTAATAGGGGGCCAGGATCACGACCTGGTCCTGCTGCGCCGCGAAAGTGCGGTCGAACGGCACGTGCATCATCACGTCGCACTTGCGAAAGCCGAGCAGTCCGCCGCGCCAGACCACGTTGCGAAGATCGTCGGCGACTTCCTCGTCCGCCGGAAACAGCGCGAGATCGGGCTTCACCCCGAACCTGTCGGCCAGTGCGCGCGCGATGTCGGCATCGATGCCCGTGACCTTGCCGCCTTCGTCCCACGACCAGGGGCGGTTGTTGTCGTAAAGGCCGACACGCAGGAAACCCCGCTCGCGCACGTCGGCAAGCGGGGCCGCGGAGGCGGCGCGGGGCAGGGCCCCCACGCCGGCGAAAAGCCCCGCCGATGCGGCGAGACCGCCGATGAAGGCTCTTCGCCCGACGGTAGGGGGCGCGATGCTCACCGGTCAGTCGTCCGTGTGCTGCGATTCGACGTAGGCGCGGATCGCCCAGCCGGCCTTCTGGCCGAGCACTTCGCCGAACGGCGGCATGTAGACCTTGCCGTCGTGGCTGGCGCCGTGCTGGTAGCGCTCGATGTACCACTCGTCCCCCGGCTCGCCGAGTTCGAGGTAGCGCAAGTCGGGCGCGATGCCGCCCGAAATGACCTGCAGGCCGTGGCAACGCGCGCAGTTCTGGTTGTAGGCGGACGAACCGATCTCGATCGCCTTGGCGTTGCCCGAATAGGGGTTCTTGGTGACCCAAGTGTCATTGCCGCCCGGAAGATCGGGAAGGGCCGAAGTGTCCACCGCCTGCGGCGTCACGTCGCCGTGGGCGAGGAGCTGCGGACCGGCGAGACCGGCCAAGGCGATGGTCATGGCGCCGAGCGCCATGCGGCTGACGATTTTCGACATTGGTAAAAGCATCCTCAATCTGCGACCCTCAAGGGTCGAGCCTCGCACGTCCCCTTGCTTGGGATTCGTTATAGGGGCCCGAACCGCGCGGACCCATTGGACCTTCGTACAATGTCGTGGACCAGGGGGCTAATTGTAGGACAAGCTTATGAAAATCCGCAAACCCCACCCCGTCGTCGCAGCCGCCATCGGGCTGGGCCTTGCCGCGATGATCGCCGTGCCCGCGCAGGCGGCCACCGCCTATGTCAGCAACGAACGGTCCAACGACGTCACCGTCATCGACCTTGCCAGCGGAAAGGTCGTGGCGACCTGGCCGGTCGGCCAGCGCCCGCGCGGCATCACCCTGACGCGCGACGGCAAGTACGTGCTGATCTGCGCCAGTATCGATAACGCGGTCGAGATCCGCGATGCGAAGACCGGCGCGCTGGTCGCCACGCTGCCGTCGGGCAACGATCCCGAACAGTTCTTCGTCAGCATCGACGGCCAGACGCTCTACATCGCGAATGAGGACGACGCGGCGATGACCGCAGTCGATCTCGCCACCCGGCATGTCGCGTGGCAGGTCCCCGTGGGCGAGGAGCCGGAGGGCATCGCGCAGAGCCCCGACGGCAAGTGGCTGCTGGTGACGGGCGAGGAAGACAACACCGTCAGCTGGATCGACCTTGCCACGCGCAAGGTGGTGGAGGTTATGGAGACGGATTTCCGCCCGCGCCATGTCGAGTTCACGCCCGACGGGTCGCAGGTCTGGGTCGCCGCCGAAGTCGCCGGCACGGTCCATGTCGTCGATGTCGCCAGCCGCAGGATCGTCGAGACGATCGCCTTCGCCCCGCCGGGCGTCTCCGCCTACAAGGTGCTGCCCTGCGGCATCCGTTTCACCTCTGACGGAAAGACCGCGATCATCGCGCTGGGCCGGTCCGACCGGGTCGCGGTGGTCGACGTGGCAAGCCGCAAGGTGACCGGTTACGTCGAGACCGGCGGCAGGCCGTGGCACCTGGCGATCACGCCCGACGACCGGACCGCGGTGGTCGCCAACGGTACCGGCGACGATGTCGCGCTGGTCGATCTCGCCACGCTGAAAGTCACGTCCCGGCTGACAGCCGGCAAGGGGCCGTGGGGGGTCGCCATCGCGCCCTGATCGGGCCCGGCATGACCGCTCCGGCAGGGCATTTTGCGCCCGGTTCCCGGCACTGGCCTAAAGTACGAGAACCAAAGTCCAATATCCTGCCGTGCCCCTCCGCAGCATCTTCCCACGCGTCGCCACGGGCGATGGAAAGAAGAAAGGAAGGGGGAGAAAAATGATCTCCAGGATCATGCTGCGCGGTGCCGCTGCGGCACTTGCCATTGCCCTGACGTCGGCTCCGGCCTACGCGGGATCCAGCGAGGCGCTGCTGAAGCGCCTGCACGAAAAGGGCATTCTGACCGACGACGAATATGCCGCGCTGCTGGCCCAGGAACAGGCCGAGCAGGCTGCTGCCGCCGCCGCTCCGGCCACCACCACCGCGGCCCCGGCCAGCTTCGACCCCGACAAGATGGTTCGCATGACCGACAGCGGCATCGGCCTGCAGGTCGGCCCCGCGACGATCAAGTTCTCGGGCTCGGTCAACGGCTATTACGTGCACGACAATCCGGACACGCCATCGGCCACCACCGCGGTCACCGGCGGCATTGCCTCGGTCGGCTCGGGCTCCAGCGCGGTGCGCAACGGCCTGCTGCCCGGTTTCCTCGTCGTCAACGTCTCGACCCAGCAGGCCGGCTGGGATGTCGGCGCGACCTTCGGCATGTATCCGGGCATCAACTCCACCAAGTGGGGCACGCTGGGCGCGAACAACGGCGGTCAGCCGACCGCGCTCGCCACCGCCGGGATCGACTTCCGCCAGACCTTCATGACCTTCGGGCGCAAGGGCCTCGGCACCTTCAAGATCGGCCGCGACATCGGCCTGTTCGGTTCGGACGCGATCCTGAACGACATCACCCTGCTTTCGGCGGGCCCGACCGGCGGCAACGTCGCCCCGGGCAACACGACGCTGGGCCGCATCGGTTCGGGTTACATCTACACCGATTTCCAGCCGCAGATCACCTACTCGACGCCGAGCATGGGCGGGTTCCAGGCCAGCGTCGGCGTGTTCCAGCCGCTGAAGTCGCTGACCGACGGCACCGACCAGACCAATGGCGATCCCGGCTTCCAGGGCAAGCTGACCTATGACGGCAGCTTCGGCGGCGTCTCGACCCACCTGTGGGCGGGCGGCATTACCCAGAAGCACGAATCGACCGTCGCCGGATCCTACACCGGCAAGGGCATCGACATGGGCGCCAAGGTCACCGTCGGCCCGCTCAGCGCGGTCGGCTACTACTACACCGCCAAGGGTCTGGGCACCACGGTGCTGGGCCTGTTCGATACCGACGGCGCGGGCGATGCCCGCAAGAGCGACGGCTTCTACCTCCAGGCGCTGGCCACCTTCGGCAAACTCTCGGTCGGCGGCAGCTACGGGGAAAGCCGTCTCGACCATGCCAACGCGGCCGACGCGCTGGCCAACCCGACGCTGGTCGACACCAACTCGAGCTGGGTCGGCCAGGCGCGCTACGGCCTGACCCCGTGGGTCACGCTGATCGGCGAATACATCCGGTCCAAGGCCGAAGCCCACAACGGCAACGAGGCAGAAAGCGATGCGATCGCGGTCGGCGGCATCCTCTTTTTCTGAGGTTCCCCCGGGCGAAGCGATCCTCTAACGAGCAGTCGGCGGCCGCGTTCGCGTGGCCGCCGATTGTCTTTGCAGAACATACGATTGAAAAGATGAGGGAATGCCCGTGACTGGTCGCAAGCCGCTGTTCGCCGTTCTGGCCGCATCTACCGCCGTCCTCGCCTTCCCTGCCATGGCGCAGGACGCGGACGATGCCGTGTCTGGTACCACCATCGTGGTGCGCGGCGAAGGCCTGCCCGAAACGCCGGCGGTGGAAGCCTACGACGTGCAAGTGCTCGACCATCGCCAGCTGACCGCGACCGGATCGGGCCGGATCGAGGATGCGCTGGCCGCCGTCGCCGGGTTCCAGCAGTTCCGCCGTTCGGACAGCCGTTCGTCCAATCCCTCGGCACAGGGCGTGACGCTGCGCGCATTGGGGGGCAATGCCTCCAGCCGGGCGCAGGTCCTGCTCGACGGGGTGCCGATGGCCGACCCGTTCTTCGGCTATATTCCGCTGTCGGCGATGGCGCCCGAACGCCTTGCCAGCGCCCGCGTCACGCGCGGCGGCGGCAGCGGGCCCTTCGGCGCGGGCGCGCTGGCGGGCACGATCGAGCTGACCACCGGCGGCTACGATCTGCTGGGCGGGCTTCAGGGCCACGCGCTCATCGACGACCGCGGCGATACCGAGGCCAGCGGCACGCTGGGCCAGAAGCTGGGCAGCGGCTACGTGCTCGTCTCGGGTCGCTGGGACCAGGGCCGGGGCTTCTACACCACGCCTGTCGACCAGCGCGTCGCGGCCACTTCGCGCGCGAACTACGACCAGTGGTCGGGCCAGATCCGCGCCGTGGCCCCGGTGTCCGACACGGTCGAATTGCAGGCCAGCGGCCTCATCTTCCGCGACAACCGCACGCTTCGCTTCAAGGGCGCCGATACCTCCAGCGAGGGGCAGGACGCGAGCGTGCGGCTGGTCGGCCGGGGCGACTGGGCCTTCGACGTGCTGGGCTATGTCCAGTCGCGCAACTTTACCAATATCGTCGTGTCGAGCACCTCGTTCCGCCCGACGCTGGACCAGCGCAACACGCCGTCGACCGGGATCGGCGGCAAGATCGAGGTTCGCCCCCCGGTCGGCGGAGGGCAGAACCTGCGACTGGGCGCGGACTTGCGCATCGCCGACGGCGAGCTTTACGAAAACGCGCTGATCGCCGCGACCGGCGCGGTGCGCGAACAGCGCAATGCCGGGGGGCGGACCACCGATCTCGGCTTCTTCGTCGAGGATGACGTGAAGCTGGGCGCGCTGACCCTGACCGCAGGTGCGCGGGCGGATCGCTATTCGATCACCGACGGCTTCTACACGACGCGCGACGCGGGCGGCACGATCACCGGCGACACCCGCTATGCCGACCGCTCGGGCTGGCAGGGATCGTTCCGGGGCGGCGTGGTCTACGACATCGGCACGTTCGCGCAGCTGCGGGCGGCGGCCTATACCGGCCTGCGCCTGCCGACGCTGAACGAGCTCTATCGCGGGTTCGTAGTGTTCCCGGTGACGACGAACGCCAATGCCGATCTGCAAAACGAGAAGCTGGAAGGGTACGAGGCGGGTATCGACCTGACCCCGGGCGAGGGCGTGACGCTGGGCCTCACCGCGTTCGACAACCGGGTGAAGAACGCCATCGCCAACGTCACCATCGGCACCAACTTGCGCGAGCGGCAGAACATCGACGCGATCCGCGCGCGCGGCATCGAACTGTCCGCCGGGATCGAGCGCGGCATCGTCAGCCTGACCGGATCGGTCGCCTATACCGATGCGGTGGCCAAATATGCGGGCAACGAGCTCGACGGCAATCGCCCGGCGCAGACCCCGAAGTGGGTGGCGGGCGCGACGCTGGCGGTCGAACCGGCGGCGGGCTGGCTGCTGTCCACCACCGTTCGCCATGTCGGCGCGCAGTTCGAGGATGACCTCGAGACCAACGTCTTGCCGGCTGCCACCACCGTCGATGCCTATGCCCGCATCCCGCTGCATCGCGGCTTGTCGCTGGTGCTGCGCGGCGAGAACCTGACCGACGAGGACGTGCAGACCCGCAACCAGGGCGGATCGATCGACCTCGGCGCGCCGCGCACCGGCTGGATCGGGCTCGGCTTCGACCTGTGACCCGGCTGGCTCCCGATCCGGCGCGCTACCACGCGGCGGCCAGGGCGCTGCACTGGACCATCGCGGTCCTCCTGATCGGCAACCTGGCAAGCGGCTTCCTGAAGGACGCGCTCGACGGCGTGGTCCGCATCGTGCCGTTGCACAAGTCGGTCGGCCTCACCGTGCTGGCGCTGTCGGTACTGCGGCTGGGCTGGCGGCTCATGTCGCGCACGCCGCCGCTGCCCGCGCAGATCCCGGTGTGGGAGCGGGCGGCTGCGCATGTCACGCATGCGGCGTTCTATGCGCTGATGATCGGGTTGCCGCTGTCGGGCTGGATCTTCTCGTCCGCCGGGACATACCCGCTCGACTGGTTCGGCTTGTTTACGCTGCCGAAGTTCGCGGTGACCAAGCAGGACGCGATCTACGGCCTGACGCGCGAAGGGCACGAGGTGATGGGGATCGTTGCAGCCCTGCTCATCGCCTTGCACGTTGCGGCTGCGCTACGGCATCATTTCGTGCTGAAGGACGGGCTCCTGCGCCGGATGGCATGACCGCTCAGCGGTCGATTTCGGGGAGCAGTTCCGCCTCCAGCGCCGGATAGAAGTGCGAGACGCTGCGCTGCAATTCGTAGCGCGCGACTTTGACCGATGCGAAGCGTTCGGGGATCGGCATCTCCCCCGCCTCACCCATGTCGCGCCCGTCCAGCACCGCCTGCCGCAGCGCGCTGCGCAGCCAGGTCAGCCAGTCGCGGGTCTGGGAGATCGACGCGCCGGTGTTTTCGACCGGGCCGTGGCCGGGGATGATGACCTTCTTGGGCAGAGTGTCCAGTCGGTCCAGCGCGGCCAGCCAATTGTCGAGATCGGCATGGGGCGTCGCCGGGGCGCGGTCGTGGAACAGCAGGTCGCCGCCGATCAGCGTGCCGGTCTTCTCGTCGAGGATGACGAGATCGCCGTTGCTGTGCCCTCCCATCGCGTAGATCCGCAGCTTGCGCCCGCCGATCACCGTTTCGCCCTCGGCCACATCGCCCTGCGGCGGCGTGACGGTGGTGCCGGTCATCCAGTCGGCCAGCATCCGGTAGAACGCATCGGAAAAGCCGGTGCCGTCGCGTTCGATGTCGTCGTGCGTGGCGGGGAGGGCATGGACGATCCCCGGCGCGAACGCAGCCGCGCCGAAGCTGTGATCGGGATGCAGATGGGTGATGTAGACCTGTGCCACCGGCTTCCCGGTCAACCGCTGGGCCATCGCGGCCAGCGCCTTGCCATAGGACAGAGAGGGGCCGGGATCGATCAGCACCGGCCCGTCTTCGGTGGCGATGATGACCGCGTTGGCGATGGCTCCGCCGTTGGCGAACCGGATCTCCTCGTCCGCGCCGCGCACCACCCAGATGCCGTCGGCGACCTCATCGGCGCGGGGCGCATAAGTCCCGGCAAAGGTTTCGGCGAGCGCCGGGGCGGCCACGATCGCGGCAGAGACGATCAGCGTTCCCGCCAGCAGGGCGGCAGCGATGGTGCGGGGCTTGCCGATCATGGCCGGGCGATCGGGGCGAGCGTGCCGGTGAACTCCAGCCCGCTCGTGTCGCGCGCGTCGACCGTCATCGCGCCCTGGCGGCCCGGCACCTGAAGCGTGAACGAAGGGTCTTCCGAGACCGAGCCATAGACCTTCATCTGCGCGACCGGCGCGCCGCTCGCATCGGTGATTTCCACGTCCTCGATATTGTAGGCGGGGATATTCTCGACCAGCCCGGTGTCCATCGGGTGGCGTAAGCCAAAGCGCAGCCGGGTCGAACCGCCGTCGGCAAAGCTTGCCCCGCGCAGCTCGCCGAGGTGATCGGCCCAGTCGCCCTTTACCCGGCTGACCGGCGGGGCCGAACAGCCGCCGCCCGCCGCGTCGATCCAGCCGCCCGCGACATGCCAAGTGCCATCGGCCAGCAGCACCGCCGCGCGCACCGGGGTGCGCTGGTCCAGCTTGATGCGGGTGGCGACGAAAGGCTCGGCCTTCATCGGCAGGTAGTCGATGGCAATGGGGATCGGGTTGAGATCGGCGAAGAGCACGATCCGCTGCACCCCCTGAAGCGCGCGCGTATCGATGGTGACGGGCACGACCCGCTGGTTCTCGGCAATCACCGGCAGAATAACCTTCACCCGATCGTCGAAGACCACCGGCGCATCGCCGAACAGCTTGCCGCCATGATAGTCCCACATCGGCGAACCGAGCGGATCGGCGGGAAGCTTCGCCGCTGCCGGAACGGCGCCGAAGGCCGCGGCGAGCGGCAGGAGGAGAGCTGTCAGACGCATGATACCAAAGCACAATGTAACGATTGCCGGGCCCAAGCCAAATTGCACTTTGGTGTAACGATAAGGAAGAGGCGGCGATGAAGGGGGCCAAGGTGCTGCTGCTTGCCCTGTCGCTCGCCTTGCCGGCCCTGTCTGCACCCGCATTCGCCGACGATGCCGGCCCCGCCGCGCAGTCCGATTTCGATGCCGAAGGCTACCGCGCCGAGCGCTTCCGCGCCCCCGTCGATCGTGATCCGTGGCCCGCGAATCGGCTGGCGCTGGCGGCGGCCCGGTTGCTCGAACCCGGGCGGGAGGCGCTGTTCCTCGACGTGCTGCCCGCGATGGGCGGGGTGCGCGATGCCGCGACCGGACAATGGCGGCTGGGCGAGGAGCACCAGACGATCCCCGGCGCGATCTGGCATCCCGAAGCGGGCCGTTCGCCGCCCGACCCGGCCTTGTGGCGAGCGCTCGAAGGCGAAGTGATCCGTGCCCGCCGCAAGCGAGCGGGCCTGCCGGTCGTGCTGTTCTGCCGCACCGATTGCTGGATGGGCTGGAACGCAGCCCGGCGGCTGGCGCGCGAAGGACACGGCAACATCTGGTGGCTCGCCGAAGGCATCGACGGCTGGCGCCAGTTTCAGCCGCTGGTGACCGCGTTGCCGGTCACGGTTTCCGAATGATGGCCGAACTGGCGAAACAGAATTTTCCCGACACCCTGAACAACAAGGAGCACTCTTGCGATGGCCCGACTGATCGTTTCCTATCCCCGCCACGATGGCTGCCGGTTCGACCGGGACTATTACCTCAACACCCACCTGAGCGTGGTGAAATCGGCGTGGGAGCCAACCGGGCTGACCGGCACGGCGGTCGACTGGCCGCATGACGACACGCAGCCCTTCGCCTGCATGATCGCGCTGGAATTCGCCGATCAGGCGGCGATCGACGCCTCGCTCGGTTCCGCTAGCACCCCGGGCGTGCTGGCCGACGTCGCCAATTTTACCGATATCCAGCCGACGCTCTACCGCGCGGCCTGATCACGAAACCGGCAAACGAAAAGAGGCCCGGCGCGCGATGCAGCCGGGCCCCTTTTTCGTGTCCGGGCCGAAGCCCGGCGCGGATCACTTGTTCTGCTTCATCCAGTCGACGAGTTCCTTGCGCTGGGCAGGGTCCTTGATCCCGGGGAAGCTCATGCGGTTGCCGGGGATCAGCGCGCGCGGATTTTCCAGCCACTTGTCGAGGTTCGCCTCGTTCCAGGTGATGCCCGATTCCTTCAGCGCGGTCGAATACGCGAAGCCGGCATGGACGCCGGCGGGCTTGCCGTAAACGCCGAACAGGTTGGGGCCCAGCTTGTTTTCGCCGCCCTTGTTCGGGGTGTGGCAGACCTGGCAGCGGGCATAGGATGCCGGCGGTTCGGCAGCGGCGACAGGCGCAGGAGCGGCGGCCGGCTTGGCCGCATCCTTCTTGGCATCTGCCGTGGCGGAGGCGGTCGGGCTCGCCATGTCGGTCGCGGCATCGGTGGCGGCTTCGGTCGCCGCATCGGTGGCACCGTCCGTCGCCGCGTCGGTTGCAGCGTCGGTAGCGGCTGCGCTCGACTCCTCGACCGGGGCCGCAGGCTCTTCGCTGCCGCCCGAGCAGGCCGCGACGGTCAGGGCGATGGCAGAAACGAGCGTGATGGGCGCGAATTTCATGACTGTCCTCTCAAATCGACGAATTTGCGGCGTGGTTTGCATCGAATCCGCGGGCCGCGACATTGCACTTTGGTCGGTGACCATAAACCGTCAAATCTTCCAGTCACCCTGATCAAAATTCCACTTCCCGAACACGTCGGAACGGCGCCGTTAGCGACGGGCTGATTTTTCCCACCGGCACGCATCCCGACAGGCACAAAAAATCCCCCGCGACCATGTGGCGCGCGGGGGAGTGGCGTGACGTGCCGGGGAGATCGAGGGATTGGGTGGATCCCCGGCCTTGCGCCACGAGTATGCTCTGGTGAGCGGGTCGTGTTCTGTTATCCGGTCAGAACGAGAACCCCGCTCCGGTGCTGATGCCGGCCGAACCGCGGGTGTCGACGGTGCCGTTCAGCTTGAACACCGCGCGCCCGTCGTTGGACGAACCCGACAGGCCGAGCGCAAAGGCCGTCTCGCCCCGATAGTGGCCGATGGCGCCGGCCATCATCCGCGTGTCGGCTTCGATCACCTGCGGCAGCCCGGCGACGGCCAGCGCGCCCGCGGTGCCTGCATTCGAAGCCTTGCGCACCTTCTGCAGGTCGAAGCCGAGCTGCTCGATGCGGGCATCGGTATAGGAATTCGATGCGGCGATCGCGGCATCGACCCCGCTCTGCAACTGCCGCAGGTTCACCGCGTCGTAGGCCGAGGTCGCATCCGCCACGTTATGCAGCGCCACGGGCAGGTCGGCACTGCGGCCCACCAGCGTCACGTCCTGCGTAATCGTGCCGCCATTGCTGACGCGCGGGTTCGAAGGGTCCGAATACTGGACCGCGACGACCGTGCTGCCGGCCAGGTTGTTCTGTATCTCGGTGATGTCGGTCGTGTTCTGCACGATCGCGGCGGTGTTGGCCGCAACCTGCTGGTTCGTGGCGTAGAGCTGCGAGCCGTTGACCGCATCGCTGGACGAGGCGCTGAGCGTGCCCGCAGCGATGTTGGTGACCGTCACCGCACCGGCGCTGGCGCCGACGAAGGCGGCGGTCTGGGTCGGTGTCGCGCTGGGCGTGGTCTTGTCCGCATCGTTCACATAGACGACCGGCACGTTGCCCACTTGCAGCGACAGGTTGCTGATCGCGGTGGTGTTGATGTCGACCTGGTTCGACACCGTCGTCAGCGTGTTGCCGAGATTCGTGATCTCGGTCGTGTTGCTGTCGACCTGTGTCGTCAGGTTGGCGATGTCGGTAGTGTTGACGTCGACCTGCGTGGTCAGGTTGGCGATGTCGGTGGTGTTGGTGTCGACCTGCGTGGTCAGGTTGGCGATGTCGGTCGTGTTGACGTCGACCTGCGTGGTCAGGTTGGCGATGTCGGTGGTGTTGGTGTCGACCTGTGTCGTCAGGTTGGCGATGTCCGTGGTGTTGGTGTCGACTTGGGTCGTAAGATTGGCGATGTCGGTGGTATTGGTGTCCACCTGCTGGTTCGTCGCATAGAGCTGCGCACCGTTGACCGCATCGGTCGACGAGGCATCGAGCGCGCCGGGAGCGAGATTGGTGATCGTCGTCCCGCCGGCTCCGCCCAGCGTGATCTGCGTCTGGGCAGTGCTGTCGTATTGCACGGCCAGATCGGCCAGCGCCTGGACCGCTCCCTGAACCTGTCCCACGGTGGCGGCATCGCTCGCCGCGCTGCCTGGTGCGACATTGGTGATCTGGCGCAGCGAACCGGCCGCGCCGACCGAGAATTCGCCGGCCGAGCTTTGCAGCCCGGTAAGGCCATAGGCGGCATAGTCGGTGAGGGCGCCGCGCAGTGCCATCGATCCCGCACCGATGGCGACCGAGTTGGCGGTCTCGACATAGGCGCCCGCGCCGATCGCCACCGCGCCAGTCGCGCCCACCGTCGTCTCGGCCCCGTTGCCCAGCGCGATCGCGTCGAGTTCCGCCGCGCTCGCCAGATCGCCCGAGCCCAGCCCGGTGATCGCGTTGCCGCCGATGGAGATGCCCTTTTCCGTAGTGAGTGTGTAACCGTCCGATCCGACGATGCACGCGTCCGAGGGACCGACGATGTCGCCTTCGGAGTTGAGCAGCGTCAAGGAAATCGGGTCGCCTGCCGCTATCCCGTCGAGAATGCCGCCGATGTTGCTGTTCGCGATATCGATGATCAGCAAGGAGTTGAGCGCATTTTCAATTGCCGTAACCGGACCGGCGACGACTTCGACAATGTCAGTGACGGCAGAAGGCTCGAGCGTGATTCCCGTGCAGATATCGACCGCCGGATCCAGCGCCTGTGCTTGTGCATTTGATGAAATGGCCACGGCAATAGCGGCAATACTCGAAGAAACCGCACGGATCGCCCGTGAGTTGTTAGAATGCATTTCCAATCTCCCCAGCGTTTTAGCTAGGGGAAATGATCGTGGTTGCCCTTAAAGGTTACGTGAACGCCAAGGGTGTCAAATTGTATGTAATTTGCATATTGCATAGCGCGGGTGCATTTTGCGCAAGCCAACCTCCTCAACCTGTCATTTTAGCGAGGATATCTGTGTTTTTCACGTAATCTTCAGAAGTCTTGGTTAGGTATGAAACAATGGGCGTGTTAAGTTAAATGCATACATTCGGTCCCGTGCAGGGCTGGATCCCGGGATCGGTCGATTCGTAACATATCGCGCATCAAGGGTCAGGAATTGCGCGATGTATGGAGGTTATTATGAACGAGCTATCGTCGGTGGTTGCGACCGCAGCCGAGGTTGTTCGGTCGTTTTCGCATTGGCGCGATGTCGCCAGCAAGAACCCGGTGTTCATCACCAATCACGGCCGCGAAACGCACGTGCTTCTCGATATCGGGGAATTCCGCGACCTCATCGGGCCCAAGGGGGCTTCGAACCGGTCCAACGGCAACGACCTCATCGGCCTGGCCGAATGGATCGACGAGGCACTGGTCATCTGCGACCAGGATCTGCGCATCGAATATGCCAACCGCGTGGCGGGTGCCGTCTGCCGCAGGCCGACGGGGGACATGATCGGCCGCCTGCTGGTCGAAGTGCTGCCCTCGATCTCGGGCTCGCTGATGGAAGTGCACGCCCGCCGCACCGTCGTGGGTGGGGAGCCGAGCGCCGCCGACATTCCCTCGCCGTTCAGCAACGGTGCCTGGCTGCGTTTCCAGTCCTTTCCGCTGGGCGGCACCAACGTGCTGATGTTCCGCGACATTACCGAGGATGTGCAGCGCCACCGGCTTGCCGACGTCAAGGCCGCGATCATCGAGGCGATGTCGGTGCACGGGGAGGTCGGTTATGTCCGCCTGTCGGTGCGCGGTACGGTCGAACGCGTGGACCAGCCTTTCTGCAACATGGTCGAACTGGACGAACAACGTCTGATCGGCATCACGCTGGCCGATCTGGTCGTGCGCGATCAGCGCGTGCTGTTCCGCGACCGGCTGGAGTCGGTGTTTGCAGGGCGGGGCGGCGCAGCGGCTCAAGGCCGGTTTCCTCAGCAACAGCGGCAAGGTCGCCCATGCCAAGATGTCGATCGTGCAGTTGCATGGGGCCTATGGCGCGGAAGGCGCGGTCGTGATGCTGACCCGCTGCCGCGAGGACGAGGTTCTGCCGGAATAATCAGCCCGGTTGCGTGACGACGCGGCCCAGCGCCGCGTGCCATGCCCCGGCCAGCGCATCGCGTTCGGGCACGGCCATGCCGGGCGCGAACTGCCGGTCCATAGTCACCAAGGCTTCCACCGCCGCAAGGTCGGCGAAGAGACCCGCACCCAGTCCCGCCAGCGCTGCCGCGCCGCGCGCGGTCGTCTCCAGATCTGCCGGGCGGTCCACCCGCGTCGCCAGCATGTCGGCGAGGAAGCCGCAGAACCAGTCGTTCGCCGCCATGCCGCCGTCGATCCGCAGCGCATCGGGCACGGGGGCGCCATCGGCGATCATCGCCGCGACCAGGTCCATCGTCTGATAGGCGACCGCTTCGAGTGTCGCGCGGGCGAGATGTGCGCGGCCCGTGCCCAGCGTCATCCCCATGATCGCGGCGCGGGCGTGCGGATCCCAGTGCGGCGCGCCCATGCCGGTGAAGGCGGGGACCATGACCACTCCGCCATTGTCGGGTACCGATGCGGCGAGCCGGGCCGTCTCTTCCGCGCTGGCGACCAGACCCAGCCCGTCGCGCAGCCACTTGACCGCCGCCCCGGCGACGAAGATCGATCCTTCGAGCGCGTAAGTCGTTCGCCCGCCCAGCCGGTAGCCGACCGTGGTCAGCAGCCGGTTGCGCGAGACGAGCGGGGCCGCGCCGGTGTTCATCACCGCAAAGCAACCCGTGCCATAAGTCGACTTCACCATGCCCGGCGCGAAACAGGCCTGCCCGAACAGTGCCGCCTGCTGGTCCCCCGCCATGCCCGCCACCGGGATCGCCGCGCCGAGCAGGTCGCGCTCGGTCTCGCCATAGATTTCGGCATTGTCGCCGACCCGGGGCAGCAGCGCCATCGGCACCCGCATCGTGTCGCAAAGCTCGGCGCTCCAGTCGCCGGTGCGCAAGTCGTAGAGCAGCGTGCGGCTGGCGTTGGTGGCATCGGTCGCATGGACCCGCCCGCCGGTCAGCCGCCACAGCAGGAAGCAGTCGATGGTGCCGAAAGCCAGTTCGCCGCGTTCCGCCCGCTCGCGCGCGCCGGGCACATGGTCGAGCATCCACGCGATCTTGGTGGCCGAGAAGTAGGGATCGAGCAGCAGGCCGGTCGCGGCCCGGACGGCATCCTCGCGCCCCGCTTCGCGCAAGCCTTCGCACGTGTCGGCGGTGCGCCGGTCCTGCCAGACGATCGCATGGTGGATCGGCTTGCCGCTGGCCCGGTCCCAGATCACCACCGTCTCGCGCTGGTTGGTCACGCCGATGGCAGCGACGCGCGATGCCGGCGTGCCCGTTTCGGCCAGCACCGCCCGGGCGGTGGCGAGCGTGCGGGACCAGATCTCCTCGGCGTCGTGCTCGACCCACCCCGGCCGGGGGTAGTGCTGCACGATGTCCTGCTGCGCGGTGGCGAGCTTTTCCAGCTTTGCGTCGAACAGGATCGATCGGGTGGAGGTGGTCCCTTGGTCGATGGCGAGGATGCGCGGGCCGCTGGTCATGCTCGCGAAGGTTGCGCGGGGGCGCCTGCCGGTCAAGATCCTGGTAGCGGGGTGGGCCTTGGCAGCGGGGGCAGGGGTGGCCTAGTCTGGCGCAATGGCCGTCGATGACCCGCTTCCCGACAAGGTCGACCTGCTCGTCATCGGCGGCGGCATCAACGGCGTGGGCGTGGCGCGCGATGCGGCGGGGCGCGGGCTGTCGGTCCTTCTGGTCGAGAAGGACGATCTGGCCGCGCATACCTCGTCCGCGTCGACCAAGCTGATCCACGGCGGCCTGCGCTATCTCGAATATGGCGAGTTCCGGTTGGTCCGCGAATCGCTGCAGGAGCGGGAGCGGCTGTGGGGCATGGCGCCGCACATCATCCGCCCCTTGCGCTTCGTGGTGCCGCCGATGCCGACCCGGCCCGGCTGGATGGTCCGCGCGGGGCTGTTCCTCTACGATCATATCGGCGGGCGCGACCGCCTGCCCGCGACGCAGACCATCCGGCTGGCCGACGCGGCGGAGGGCGAGGGACTGGTCCGGCGGCAGGGCAAGGCCTTCGTCTATTCCGACTGCTGGGTCGACGATGCGCGGCTGGTCGTGCTGAACGCGATGGACGCGGCGGCGCGCGGCGCGGCGATCCGCACCCAAACACGCTTTGCGGGCGCGCGGCGCGACGGGGCCGACTGGATCGCCCGCCTTGGCGATGCGCGCGGCAGCCACACGGTGCGCGCCCATGCCATCGTCAACACCGCCGGGCCTTGGGTGAGCGAGGTCGCGGGCCTGATCGAAGGCGCAAGGGCGCAAGGTGCAGTGCGGCTGGTGAAGGGCAGCCATGTCGTGGTGCCCCGGCTCTATCCCGGCGACCATGCCTTCCTGTTGCAGAACCCCGACAAACGCGTCGTCTTCGCCATTCCCTACGAGGGTGAGTTCACGCTGATCGGCACGACCGACGTGCCGGTGGCGGATATTCCCGCAAAGCGTGTCGAGATCGCGGAGGACGAGGTGGACTACCTCCTCGCCGCCGCCAACGCCGCCTTTGCAAGGACGGTCACGCGCGCCGACGTGGTCTGGTCCTATTCGGGCATCCGCCCCCTGTTCGACGACCGGGCGGCGAATGCCTCCGCGGTGACCCGCGACTACGTGCTCGATCTCGACCAGGGGGAGGGGGGGGACGCGCCGTTGCTCAATGTCTTCGGCGGAAAGATCACCACCTATCGCCGCCTTGGCGAACAGGCGATGGACCGGCTGGCCCCGGCGGCGGGCTGGGCCGCGACTGGTGGGGCGTGGACAGCGGGCGCGGTCCTGCCGGGCGGCGATTTCGCGCGGTTCGAGGATTTCCTCGGCGATCTGGCCCGCCGCCATCCCGGTTTCCCGCACGCCATGCTCCGCCGCATGGCCCGCGCCTATGGCACCTGTGTCGAGGCGATCCTCGGCGACGCGCGCATTCCCGACGACCTGGGGATCGACTTCGGCGGGCCATCCGGTGCGGGCCTGTATCAGGCGGAGGTCGATTACCTGATCGACCGAGAATGGGCGACATGCGCCGAGGATATCCTCTGGCGCCGCTCGAAACTCGGGCTCCATATGCCGCCGGGCACCGCACGCGCGCTGGACGACTACTGCGCGATTGCGCTGGCGGAGCGGCGGGCTAGCTAAATCGCGCGTCTGCGACTACATGGCGGCCCATGCATTTCCTCGACCAGGCCAAGATCTATGTGAAATCCGGCGGCGGCGGCCCCGGTGCCGTGTCGTTCCGGCGCGAGAAGTACGTCGAATATGGCGGCCCCGATGGCGGTGACGGCGGGCGCGGCGGCGATATCGTGTTCGAGGCGGTCGAGGGCCTCAACACCCTGATCGACTTTCGCTATACCCAGCATTTCAAGGCATCGCGCGGCGCCCACGGCATGGGCAAGGACCGCACCGGCGCATCGGCCAAGCCGCTGGTGATCGAGGTGCCGGTCGGGACGCAGGTCATCTCGGACGAGGACCGCGAGACCGTGCTCGCCGACTTTACCGAAGTGGGCCAGCGCGTCGTCCTGCTCGAAGGCGGGATGGGCGGGCGCGGCAACGCCAGCTACAAGACCAGCACCAATCGCGCCCCGCGCCAGCACCAGCCCGGCATCCCGGGCGAGGAGATGTGGGTCTGGCTGCGGCTGAAGCTGCTCGCCGACGTCGGCCTCGTCGGCCTGCCCAATGCGGGCAAGTCGACCTTCATCAACGCGATCAGCAACACCCGCGCCAAGGTGGGCGACTATGCCTTCACGACGCTGGTGCCCAAACTGGGCGTCGTGCGGCACAAGGCGCGCGAATTCGTGCTGGCCGACATTCCGGGCCTGATCGCGGGTGCGGCAGACGGCGCCGGCATCGGCGACCGGTTCCTGGGCCATATCGAACGGTGCCGCGTGCTGATCCACCTGATCGACATCTCGGGCACCGGCGACCAGGACCCGGCCGAGGCGATGCAGATCGTCGAGGAGGAGCTGGAAGCCTATGGCGAGGGGCTGGAGGACAAGCCGCGCCTCATCGCGCTCAACAAGATCGACCTGGCCGACGGCGAACTGGCGGCGGGCTATGCCGAGGAACTGATCGAGGCGGGCGCGGACGAGGTGTTCTGCATCTCCGGCGCGACCGGCGAGGGGATCGAGCAATTGCTCGACGCGGTGCTGCAATACCTCCCCGAAAAGACGCGGACCGAGACCAAGGGTGCCGAACGCGAAGCGCCCGAGGTGGACGAGGACGACGATACCCCGCCCGAGCCGGAGGCTTGGTCCCCCCTCTAACCCCGCTTTTCTGCGGCGCGGGATTGGTCTAGGCGCTCTGTCCATGACCGGAACGATCGCCACGCTTGTCGATATCGCGAATGCGCAGGACTGTGCGCGGCTGGTGATCAAGGTCGGCTCGGCGCTATTGGTGCAGGGCGGGCAACCGCGCCGCGCATGGCTGGCGCTGCTGGCGGGAGAGATTGCGGCGGCGCAGGCGCGCGGGCAGCAGGTCATCGTCGTATCGTCGGGTGCCATAGCGCTGGGGGCGGCACGGCTGGGGCTGGCCAAGGGCGGGCGCGGCAGCCTTGCCGATGCGCAGGCCGCCGCCGCCGTGGGCCAGATCGGGCTGGGCGGGCTCTGGGCCGAACTCCTGGGCGAACACGGGCTGACCGCGGCGCAACTGCTGCTGACGCTCGACGATCTGGAGGATCGGCGGCGCTATCTCAACGCCTCGGCGACGCTGAACCGCCTGCTCGAAGCAGGCGCGGTGCCGGTGGTGAACGAGAACGATTCGGTCGCGACGCAGGAAATCCGATTTGGCGACAACGACAGGCTGGCCGCCCGCGTGGCGCAGGCAGGGCGGGCGGACGCGGTGCTGCTGCTCTCCGACATCGACGGGCTTTATGACCGCAATCCCAAGGACCCGTCGGCGCAGATGATTCCGCTGGTGCGCGGGGTGACGGGCGACATCCACGCCATGGCCGACGGCGGCTCGGCCTCCGGTCTCGGTTCGGGGGGCATGACCAGCAAGCTGCAGGCGGCCGAGATTGCCGAACGGGCGGGCATCGCGCTCGCCATCGTCAATGGCACCTATGATGCGCCCATCGGCCGGGCGCTGGGGCTGGGCGGTGGCGATCCGATCGGCACGCTGTTCCTGCCCCGCCGCCGCGATCCCGCACGCAAGGCGTGGCTGGGCGGCCGGATGAAGATCAAGGGCGTGCTCACCGTGGATGACGGTGCGGCGGGCGCGCTGGTGTCGGGCCGCAGCCTGCTGGCCAAGGGCGTGACCGGGGTGACCGGCGATTTCGTGCGCGGCGACGTGGTCGAAGTGCGCGGTGCGGGCGGTCTGGCGCTGGCCAAGGGGCTGGCCGAATACGATGCCGGCGAATGCACTGCGATCATGGGGCGGCACACCGACGAGCAGGCGGACCTCCTCGGCTATGCGCCGCGCAACGCGGTGATCCACCGCGACCAGATGGTGCTGCTGTGAAGATTGCCCGATGAGACTGGCGATCACCGGCGCGACGGGGTTCGTCGGTTCGACCCTGCTCGACCTCGCACTGGAACGGGGCCACGCGGTCCGTGCCCTGACCCGCCGCGAACAGCCTGCGCGGGATGGCGTCACCTGGGTCCGCGGCGATCTTGCCGATACGGTGGCCTTGGCGCAACTGATGCGCGGGGCCGACGCGTTGGTGCATGTCGCGGGCGTGGTCAACGCGCCCGACAAGGCCGGGTTCGTCGCGGGCAACGTCACCGGAACCCGCACCGTGCTGGCGGCGGCCGAAGCGGCAGGGGTGGCGCGGGTCGTCCACGTATCGTCCCTGTCGGCGCGCGAGCCGTTCCTGTCCGACTATGGCCAGTCGAAATTCGGCGGCGAGGTCGCGGCGGAACAGTCGCCACTTGCCTGCACGATCGTCCGCCCCCCGGCGATCTACGGCCCGCGCGATACCGAGATGTTCGAGCTGTTCAAGGCGGCGAAGTGGTGCGTGGTCCCCCTGCCGCCCGAAGGCCGCGCCTCGATGATCCACGTCGCGGACCTGGCTGAACTGCTGCTGGCACTCGCGACCGACAGCGGCGCGCACGCGGGGCAGGTCTACGAGGTCGACGACGGGCGCGAGGGCGGCTGGCGCCACGAGGACATGGCCCGCGCCATCGGCGATGCGGTCGGGCGCAAGGTCGTGCCGCTGTCGATGCCCACCGCGTTGGTCAAGGGTGCTGCGAAGATTGACCGCCTGCTGCGCGGGCCCAAGGCCAAGCTGACGCCCGACCGCGCGTGCTACATGGTGCATCCCGACTGGGTCGCGACGCCCGGCATGCAGCCCGCGCCGGAGTTCTGGCAGGCACGGATCGATACACACGCCGGATTGAAGGCGACGGCGGCATGGTATCGTGAGGCGGGCTGGCTTTAGGGCGAGGCCGGATGACGGCTTGCGGTCCATCGCGTCCGAGCTGCCCTTTTGCACGCAGAGCCGTCAACGGGCGTGGTAACGCGCGGCAACATGGCACCATGCCACGGTTGTAATCGTTGCCCGCAGACACCATCTAAAGTGTAGCTACCAGTCGCAATCGACGGTCACCGCTCCCCGCCACGGGATGCCTTTTCCTTCAGTTTCGCCTCCTAGTCGCAGCCGGGTCAATTCTGGCGCGCTGCACGCAAGCCGAAGGAATGAAACATGACTCATTTTGGCAAGATCAAGAGCTACGACAGCAGCTCCGGCACGGGCTCGATCTCCCCGGAAGAAGGCGGCGAGGCACTCCGCTTCAAGAAGGCCGACCTGCAGCAGCAGGGTGAGGTGCCCAAGGTCGATCAGCGCTTCAGCTATGCGACCAGCGAGGTCGACGGTGGCAGGAAGCGTGCCGTCAACCTGCAGCATCAGCAGAGCGCTGGCGAAACGCGCGAAGATCAGGCTCGCACCCAGCAGGGCTGATCACGACCGCGGGGCCGGGGCGCTGACCGCTCCCCGGCTCACGCTCAATTCACCTCCCAAGGATTGTTGCCATGCCGATGAACCGATTTCTCTTCGATCACCAGCTCGCGGCCATGAAGGTCGACCGTTCGGGAACGGCCGAAGAGCGCAAAGAGGCCGCCGAACTGATAGGACGGCGTGCAAAGCAAATGGCCACATGGCGGACGGCGAACGGTCTCTCGGGTCTCGGCTGGCCTCAAGACGAGCGAACCGCCGATAAAGAGGACGAATGACATGAGCGCCCTGCCAACCGCACCCGCCCCCGACCATCCGCAGACCGGCAGATGGGGGAACGAGGGTGGTGCGTTGAACGCGCCAAATGCCTCACCGTTGCCCGACGGAGGCCTTGCCGCCACCTCGGATCAATAATCGCGTCGGATATTATTCCTGTTCCAAGCTGGAAGACGCGTTGGCGAAGCACGCTCGCCAGACAGGCAGACAAACCCGATAGGTTTGGGTGCGTCGGTCGGCGACGGCTTTTATGCGAAAGCACGCTGAGGGCGAACAACCCCGTTTCCGACAACGGCGCGCTCGTCCCTCCAGCCAGCCTCAGAACACCGGATCGAAGTCCGGCGGCAGGTCGCCTTCGGGCGTCAGGCCGGGCACCTGGTGGATGCCGCATTCGGTCTTGTCCCACCCGCGCCAGCGGCCCGAGCGGGGGTCTTCGCCCGGCGCGACCGTGCTGGTGCAGGGCATGCAGCCGATCGAGGGATACCCCTGCTCCACCAGCGGATGGCGGGGCAGGTCGTGCTCGTCCATGTAAGCGAGGAGGTCGTCGCGGCTCCACCCGATCAGCGGGTTGACCTTCAGCCGGCCGGCGGTGTCGGACGTGTCGATCTCGAAGATCGGCAGGTCGGCGCGGGTGGCCGACTGGAACGCCTTGCGGCCGGTGATCGACGCATCGTAGTGCGCCATCGCCTTGGCCAGCGGGATGACCTTGCGGATCTCGCAGCAGCCGTCGGGGTCGTACGACCAGCGCAGCCCGCTCTCGTCCTTGGCGGCGAGGTCGGCGGCGTCAGGAGTGAGGTCGATGACGTTGGTCAGGCCCAGCGTCTCGATCAGCAGGTCGCGATAGGCCAGCGTTTCGGGGAAATGCTTGCCAGTTTCCAGGAACAGCACCGGCGCGGCCTTGTCGACCTGTGCCGCCAGATGCAGCAGTACCGAGCTTTCCGCGCCGAAGCTGGAGACCAGCGCGATGCGCCCCGCCACTCCGTCGACCAGCACGGCGCGCAGCACGTCCAGCGCCGAAGCCTGCGCGAAGCGCGCGTTGAGCGCGGCGGCATCTTCCGGCGTGAAGCGCGGCCCGGTGTCGATCCGGTCGAGGCGGCGAGCGGCTTCAGGCATCTGCCGAACCGTGGCGCGAACCGTGTCTGAGGGCCCAAATCGGCGTGCGGCCGTCGGTGGTCTTCTGGTAGACGTTGTCCCAGCGCGCGAAGGCGGCTTCGGCGTCGGCATCGTTCAGCGGAACGTCGGGCTGAAACGCATCGAAGCCGCAGCGGCGCAGCGCGGCGAGCTGGTCGACCGCGACATCGCCCACGGCGCGCAACTCGCCTTCATAGCCCGCCTCGCGCAGGATGCGGGCCGCGGAATAGCCGCGCCCGTCGCCGAACACCGGGAAGTTCACTTCCACCCGGCTGATGTGGGCAAGGTGCGGCAGCAGCTCGCGCGCGTCGTCGCCCGGCTCGATGCGCACGGCACCGGCGTTGGTCTGTTCGCCGAAGCTGTCGACGGTGACGGCGGGGCTTTCGCTGGGTTCGTCGTCGCGGAAGCGGAGAAGCTCAACCATAGATCGCCTCCTTGAACGGGTCCATGCCGATGCGGCGATAGGTATCGAGGAAACGCTCGCCCTCTGTCCGCTGCGCGAGATAGACGTCGGTGGCCTTCTCGACCGCGTCGACGATGCCGTCCTCGCTGAAGCCGGGGCCGGTGATCTTGCCGAGCGAGGTGTCCGCCGCCTCGCTGCCGCCGAGCAGGAGCTGGTAGTTCTCCACCCCCTTCTTGTCGACGCCGAGGATGCCGATGTGGCCCGCATGGTGGTGGCCGCAGGCATTGATGCAGCCCGAGATCTTCAGCTTCAGCTCGCCCAGCGCGGCGGTCTTGCCGGTGCTGGCGAAACGCTGCGAAATCTTCTGCGCGACCGGGATCGAGCGCGCGTTGGCAAGCGAGCAGTAGTCGAGGCCCGGACAGGCGATGATATCCTCGATCGTGTCGAGGTTCGCAGCCGACAGGCCGTTGGCGTCGAGCACGTCGAACAGTTCCTTCAGCCGCGCCTTCTCGACGTGGGGCAGGACGATGTTCTGGGTGTGCGTCACGCGGCACTCGTCGAACGAGTATTCGGTGGCGAGGTCGCCCATCAGGCGGATCTGGTCGGCACTGGCATCACCGGGGATGCCGCCGACAGGCTTCAGGGAGATGACCGCGCTGACGTAGCCGGGGGCCTTGTGCGCGATCGTGTTGGTGTCGACCCACAGGGCGAAATCGGGATCGCTGCGGTCGATCTCGTCCGACAGGCCCGCCTTGAACGCGGGGTCGGCGAAGAACGGCTTGATCCGCTCCAGCTCGGCCAGCGGGGGTTCGATGCCCTGCGCCTTGAGGTGGGCGAACTCCTCCTCGACCTGGCGCGCGTATTCGTCCTTGCCCAGTTCGTGGACGAGGATCTTGATGCGCGCCTTGTACTTGTTGTCGCGGCGACCGTAGCGGTTGTAGACGCGCAAGGCGGCCTCGGAATAGGTGATCAGCTCGTCGAGCGGCACGAAGTCCTTGATCAGCGGGGCCACCATCGGCGTGCGGCCCATGCCGCCACCGACGTAGAACGCGCAGCCGATCTCGCCTGCGTCATTTTTCACGATCTGGATGCCGATGTCGTGCAGGCGCATGGCCGCCCTGTCGGTGTCCGACGCGATGACCGCGATCTTGAACTTGCGCGGCAGGGCGCAGAATTCGGGGTGGAAGCTCGACCACTGGCGCAGCAGTTCGGCATAGGGGCGCGGGTCGACCAGTTCGTCGGCGGCGGCACCGGCGAAGTGGTCCGAGCTGATGTTGCGGATGCAGTTGCCGCTGGTCTGGATGGCATGCATCTCGACCTTGGCCAGTTCGGCCAGCAGGTCGGGCGCTTCCTCCAGCTTGATCCAGTTGTACTGGATATTCTGGCGGGTGGTGAAGTGGCCGTAGCCGCGGTCGTACTTGTCCGCGATGTCGCCCAGCACCTTCATCTGCGCGCCCGACAGCGTGCCATAGGGCACGGCGACGCGCAGCATGTAGGCGTGCAGCTGCAGGTAGAGACCGTTCATCAGCCGCAGCGGGCGGAACTTTTCTTCGGACAGTTCACCGGCAAGGCGGCGGCGGGTCTGGTCGCGGAATTCCTCGACGCGGGTGTCGACCATCTGCTGGTCGTAATTGTCGTACTTGTACATCAGGGCATGTCCCGGTGGGTTGGCATCGTCGTGACGGCGCCAAGTGGGTTCGAGTGCAAGGCGAGAGGAGTGAGCGATGCCGAGGCATCGTGATAGACGAGCAACGCAGCAATCGGGCTGAGGCGGCCCGAGGCGAAGCCGTTCACGGCGGTGAGAACCTGCCCGGACATGCCCCTAGATCACCCAGTTGCCGGCTTCGGGATCGGCGGGCTTCAGGGTCAGGTCGGGGCGGACCGTGGGGCCAAGGGCGCGGATGCGGTCCTTGATGTGGGCGGGGCGCACGCCGCCCTCGTCGGTGGTGGCGTCGATGGCATAGGCGCTGACGACATGGCGGGCCGCTTCCTCGCGGGCGATGATCTCGTCCGCTTTCTCGGCCACATCGACGGCGTCGTTGACGTGGCGCGACCAGGTCTGGCCGTCCCACCAGGTGACGTCGCCGGTCTTCAGATCGTTTCCGGTCAGGATCTTCATGCTTCTGCTTTCACTACCAGGGCGGCAAGGTCCGCGTCGCGTTCACGGGTGACTTCGCCGATGACGATGAGCGCGGGGCTCTTGACCTTGTGGCCGGCGACCAGCGCGGGAAGGCCCGCCAGCACGCCGCGGATCACGCGCATTTCGGGGCGGGCGGCATTCTCGATCACCGCGACCGCCATGTCGGGGGCAAGGCCATCGGCCATCAGCTTATCGGCGATCTGGGGCGCGGTCTTCACGCCCATGTAGATGACCAGCGTGCGGCCGACACCGGCAAGGCCCGACCAGTTCTGGTCCGACAGGCCCTTGCACTGGCCCGCGACGAAGCTGACGACGCTGGCATGATCGCGGTGGGTGAGGGCGATCTGCGCGGCGGCACCGGCGGCGTTGGCGGCGCTGATGCCGGGCACGATCTCGACCGGAACGCCGGCGGCGCGGCAGGCCTCCGCCTCTTCACCGCCGCGTCCGAAGACCAGCGGGTCGCCGCCCTTTAGCCGGACGACGTCGTTGCCGGCCAGCGCTTCGCGCACCAGCAGGGCGCAGATGTCTTCCTGCGGCATGGTATGATGGGCCCGCCGCTTGGCGACAGAGACCATGCGGGCTTGCGGGTGTGCCATGGCGAGGATCGCCGGATCGACGAGACCGTCGTGAACGACCAGCCGAGCCTCGGTCAGCAGGCGCGCGGCGCGCAGGGTCAGCAGGTCCGGATCGCCCGGGCCCGCGCCGACGAGGAACACGCGACCGACCTTTTTGCTGGGCAAGGGGGCGCTCGGCAGGATGGTGGTGGGACTTGCCATGGTGCGGGAGATGGAACTTCGCAGCCGCGAAGGCCAGCCAGAATGGATTGGCGGGGGATTAGCTGGGCTTTAGCCCGGCTCGTCTTGAAGCGGAGGTGGCGGATTATCGCCGTCCTCGTGCGATGTGCGCTGGGCGATCGCATCAACCAGCCGGTCGAACTGTGCGCTGCCGCGCAAGTTTATGTCGCGCTGCGGGAAGGGAACCCGGATCCCGTGTTTCTTGAAAAGGTCCCACAGCTTCTTGAGCACTTCGGACTTCACGTTGCCGACGCCCATCTCGGGGTCGCGAATCCAGCAGTGGATGGTGAACTGCACCGAATTCTCGCCGAACGCGTTGAGCCACACGCTGGGCGCGGGGATTTCCAGCACCCGCTTGCAGGACTTGGCCGCTTCCAGCATCAGTTCCTCGGCGTGGTGGATGTCGCAGCTGTAGCCGATGCCGACCGGCACCTGGATGCGCACGTTGCGGCTGGAGAAGGACCAGTTCTCGACCTGGTTGATCATCAGGTTTTCGTTCGGGATCAGGTATTCGCGTTCGTCCCGGGTGGTGACCGATATGGCGCGTATGCCGATCTTCCGGATCTGGCCGAAGGTCTCGTTCCCGGCCATGTCGGTGACCGCGATCACGTCGCCCGGCTTGATCGAGCGGTCCATCAGCAGGATCATCCCCGCGATCAGGTTGCCGAAGGTCTTCTGCAGGCCGAAACCGATGGCGAGGCCGAAGGCGCCGGAAAACACCGCAAAGGCGGTAAGGTCGATGCCGAGCAGGTCGATCCCGACGAGGATGGCAAAGGCCCAGACCGCCAGTGTCAGGAGCTTGTCGGTCAGCAGGCTCTGTGTCGGCGACAGGCGGGTCATCCGGCCCAGCATCAGCCGCGCCGCCTTGCTGCCCAGCCGGGCGAAGACGATGACGCCGACGATCACGCCCACCACGATCAGCGCGGTCCAAAGCGAGAAGCGGGTGTCGCCGATGGTGACGCCCATCGCGTCCATCCATTCGACGATCTGCCCGAATGTCATCGACTGCTGGGTGACCGCATCCTTGATCTGGTCCGCGCCCTTGACCGGGTCGCTCGTCTCGGTCGCGACCGCGGCGATGGTGGGAGAAGCGCTGGGCAGGATGGTGGGGGCGGTCATGCGGCGGTCAGATCCCCGACAGGGCCTGTTCGAGATCGGCGATCAGGTCGCCCGTATCTTCCAGCCCGATCGACAGCCGTACCGCCAGCGTGGCGGCAGGGTCCACCCCGGCGGGCGGCCAGGGGCTGACCGAACGGTCCTTCGCCGGATCGACGGGCAGGGCGAGGCTTTCGAAGCCGCCCCACGAATAGCCGATGCCGAACAGCGCCAGCGCGTCGACGAAGCGGGCGCGGGCGGCGGGGTCGGTGGTCTTGAGAATGAACGAGAACAGCCCGCAGCCGCCGGTGAAGTCGCGCGCCCATGTCTCGTGGCCCGGCGCACCCGGCAGCATCGGGCAGAGCACGGCGGCCACTTCGCCCCGCGCCGCCAGCCAGTTCGCGATGGCCAGCGCGCTCTCGCTCTCGCGCCTCAGCCGCACGTCGAGCGTGCGCAATCCCCGCAGGGCCAGCGCCGCATCGTCGGGCGAAACGACCTGACCCAGTTGCTGCGCGGTACGGCGCAGGCGCGCATAGAGCCGCTCGGTCCCGGTCGCCGCGCCCATCATCAGGTCCGAATGCCCGCCGACATGCTTGGTCAGCGCATTGACCGTGCCGTCGATGCCTATCGCCAGCGCGGCCAGCCCGGTCGGCCCGCTCCACGTATTGTCGAGCAGGACCCACGCGCCCGCATCCCTGGCGATGGCGGTGAGGGCAGGGAGGTCGCAGACCTCGAACGACAGCGATCCCGGCGCTTCGAGGAATACCGCCTGCACGCCCTCGGCTACCAGCGCGCGAAAGGCTTCGAGGTCGAGCGGGTCGAAGAACGTGGTCTTCACGCCGAACCGGCGCAGCAGGCCAAGGCCCATGTTGCGAGTGGGATCGTAGGCATTGTCGGTGACCAGCAGCCGGTCGCCGGGGCGCAGCACGCTCATCAACGTGCCCGCGATGGCGGCGACGCCGGACGGGTAGAGGATGGTCCCGAAGGCCCCCGGCTCCAGCGCGGTCAGCGCGTCGGCCAGCGCCCACTGCGTCGGTGCACCGCGCCGGCCATAGAAGAAACGCCCGTCCTCGTTGGCGGCGGACTTGCCCTCCGCCAGCGCCTCGCAATCGGCGTAGAGATGCGTGCTGGCGCGCCAGACGGCGGGATTGACGGTGCGCGACGGCTGGCCGGGAATGCCGGTCCACTCCGCACGGCGACCGGCGTTGACGACCCTGGTCGCCGGTTTCAGCGTGGGATCGTCGCTTCCCACGTCAGGCCGGTCCCGTGACCTTCGGCGTGGCGGGATCGGCGGCCCACTCGCTCCAGCTTCCATCATAGAGCGCGCTGCCCTTGCCGATCCGGTCCAGCGCCAGCGACAGCACCGCCGCGGTCACGCCCGAACCGCAGCTGGTGACGATGGGCCGCGACAGGTCGAGCCCCGCGCCGACGAATTCCGCCTCGATCCCGCCGGTGTCCTTCATCGTGCCGTCCGCTTCGTAGAGCATGCCGATCGGCAGGTTGCGCGCACCGGGAATGTGGCCGGCAGGCTGGCCGGCGCGGATTTCCTCCGCCTCTCCGGTGAAGCGCGCCGCGCCGCGGGCATCGACCACCTGCTCGGCGCGGCTGTCGACATTGGCGAGCATCTGCGCCTTGTCGCGCAGCAGGGCGGGATGTTCGTGCGCGGTGAAAGTGGCGGGGGACCATTCGGGCGTGTCCTGCTCTTCCGGGCGCCCTTCCGCTTTCCATTTGCCCAAGCCCCCGTCGAGCACCGCGACATCGCGCCCGAACAGGCGGAACAGGAACCACAGCCGGGCCGAGGAATGGAGCGCGCTGTCGTCGTAGATCACGACCGTGCTGTCGTCGCCGACCCCCAGTTCGCCCATCCGCGCGGCGAATTGCGCTGCCGTCGGCGCGGTATTGTCGAGCGACGATTCCGGATCGGCGATAGTGGCGAATCCCACGAAGCGCGCGCCCGGGATGTGCCCCGCCGCATATTCCGCCGCCGGATCGCGGCCGGTGTCGGCCAGGTGGTAGCTGGCGTCGAGCACGACGAGGGCAGGGTCGCCCAGACGGTCGGCGAGCCATTGGGTGGAAACGAGCTGTGCCATGATCGGCCTCCTTTCCCACAGCGTTAGCCCTGCGACACCCGCTTGAGCAAGCGGCGCGCCCGTGCGAAAGGCCGTGGCCATGACCGACGAACCGATCAGCCCCCTTCATCCCCAGCCCCGTCATCTAGGCCAGACCAGCGCGCTGCCCGCCTCGCCGGACGAGGCGGTGCTCGACTATGTGCCGAACCCGCGCAAGGGGTCGCTCTACATGGTGCGCTTCGCCGCGCCCGAATTCACCTCGCTCTGCCCGGTGACCGGCCAGCCCGATTTCGCGCATCTGGTCATCGATTATGCGCCGGGCGAAACGATCGTCGAATCGAAGTCGCTGAAGCTGTTTCTCGGCTCGTTCCGCAACCATTGCGGCTTTCACGAGGACGTGACTGTCGGCATCGGCCAGCGGCTGGCGGCGGAGATGAAGCCCGAATGGCTGCGCATCGGCGGCTACTGGTATCCGCGCGGCGGCATCCCGATCGACGTGTTCTGGCAGACCGGCGCGCCGCCGGCCGGCCTGTGGGTGCCCGATCAGGGTGTCGCGTCCTATCGCGGGCGCGGCTGACCGGGGCCGCAAATTGACGATTCAAGGCGGGTTGGCATTGCCGGTCCGGCACGGCTAAAGGTTTCTCCCGCGACTATCTCCACCAGCGCGAGTCACCTTCCCCGTCATGCCCCATCAGATCATCAGCCTGGCCGGCATTGCCGTCATCCTGGCCCTTGCCTTCGCGCTGTCCACCGCGCGGCGGCGGATTCGCCTGCGGGTCGTCGGCGCGGCCTTCGCGCTGCAGGCGCTGATGGCGCTGCTGGTCCTGCGCACGCCGTGGGGCACGGCGGTGATCGCGGGGATGAGCCGGGGCGTCTCCAACCTGCTCGGCTATGCGGGAGAGGGGACCAGGTTCATCTTCGGCCCGCTCGCCAGCCCGGAGATCGGCGGCAATTCCTTTGCCATCGCGGCGCTGACGGTGATCATCTTCTTCGCCAGCCTCGTCTCGGTTCTCTACTACCTCGGCATCATGCAGCTGATCATCCGCTGGGTCGGCGGCGCGATCGGCTGGGTCACCGGCATCAGCCGGGTCGAATCGCTGGCGGCGGCGGCGAACATCTTCGTCGGCCAGTCGGAAAGCCCGCTGGTCGTGCGCCCCTATCTCGCCAGCCTGACCCCCAGCCGGCTGTTCACGATGATGGCGGTCGGCATGGCGGGCGTGGCGGGCACGATCCTCGCCGCCTATGCCTCGCTGCTGGGGGAGGAGTACCTGCCCTACCTGCTGGCCGCTGCGTTCATGAGCGCGCCGGGCGGCATCCTGATGGCCAAGATCATCATGCCCGACCTCGACGACGCGGCCGGGGATGCGGGCGAAGGCGATGCCCCGGCTGGCGATGTGCCCGATGCGCACGACGACGAGGAGAAGCCCGCCAATATCCTGATGGCCGCCGCCCAGGGGGCGCAGACCGGCGTGAAGATCGCGGTCGCCGTCGGCGCGATGGTGCTGTCGTTCGTGGCGCTCGTCGCGCTGGCCAACGGGCTGCTGTCGGGCGCGGGATCATTGGTGGGGCTGGAGGGGCTGACATTCCAGAGCCTGCTCGGCTGGGTCTTCTCGCCGGTCATGTTCCTGCTCGGCATTCCGTGGGAGGAGGCGCGCGTCGCCGGCGGCCTGTTCGGTACCAAGATCGTGCTCAACGAGTTCGTCGCCTTCATCGATCTCGGCCAGATCGGGGCGGGGGTGCTGAGCGACCGGGCGCGGGCGATCGTGACTTTCTCGCTCTGCGGCTTCGCCAACTTCTCGTCGATCGCGATCCAGATCGCGGTGATCGGCGGGCTGGCCCCCAGCCAGCGGCCGGTGGTGGCGAAGCTGGGCTTGCGCGCTCTCGCCGCAGGCTCGCTCGCCAACCTGATGAGCGCGGCGCTGGCCGGGCTTTTTCTCGGCTGAGCGGCGCGCTAAGGGCGCCCGAACAGTTTCAACGGATACCATTGTCATGACCGACCAGATCGCCGCCGTTTCCCTGAACGACCCGATGGACCAGCTTGCCGCGCAACTGGGGGCGAGCTTCGAGGAATTCGGATTCGCCATCGTGTCGGACCACGGCATCGACATCGCCCTGATCGAGAAGGCGGAAGCGCTCTCGCGCGCCTTCTTCGCGCTGCCGGAGGATGTGAAGCGCGCCTACTTCATCGCGGGCGGCGGCGGCGCGCGGGGCTATACCCCGTTCAAGACCGAGGTGGCCAAGGGCTTCGACAAGAAGGACCTGAAGGAGTTCTGGCACATCGGCCGCACCCTGCCGGCGGGCGACCCGCTGGAGGCGTTCATGCAGCCCAACGTCTGGCCGACCGAAGTGGCCGACTTCCGCGAGACGTTCGAGACGCTCTATGCCGAGTTCGAGAAGGCGGGCGCGCGCATCCTCTCGGCCATCGCCATCCACCTCGGCCTTGCGCCCGACTGGTTCGACGCGACCGTCAAGGACGGCAATTCGGTCATGCGGCTGCTCCACTACCCGCCGATCGAGAATGCCGATGGGGCGGTGCGCGCGGCCCCGCACGGCGACATCAACACCATCACCTTGCTGCTCGGCGCGGAAGAAGCCGGCCTTGAACTGCTGTCGCAGAAGGGCGAGTGGATTCCGGTCCAGCCGCCGAAGAACGCGCTCGCCGTCAATATCGGCGACATGCTCAGCCGCCTCACCAACGACCGGCTGCGCTCCACCATTCACCAGGTCCGCAACCCGGTGGGCGAGGGGGCGACCCGGTCGCGCTATTCGATGCCGTTCTTCCTGCACTTCCGGCCCGACTTCGTGATCGAGACGCTGCCCTCGTGCGTCGATGCGGCCCATCCCGACCAGTACCCCGATTCGCTGACCGCCCACGATTTCCTCGCCATCCGCCTGCGCGAGATCGGCCTGATGTGACATTGCCGGGTCGTTTCGGGCGAAACCGTCACCTTCGGGCAAGACGGTTTCGCCCGAAATTATTTTTGCGAGAAATGTTGCATTGCGGCAACAGCTTGCAAAAGTGTCAATAAATCAGTTGTTTACGGTAAAAATCAATCACTTGAATCCGTGGTGCCCAGTGCCATGAGGCAATTGCGCGACACTGTCGGCATTGCAGTCGCAAAACGGAAAAATTAGCGACGCAATCGCCTCGCCAGCGCCGCCGCGATCGCGGGTCGAGGCGCCGGACGATCGTCAACTGGGGACAGTGTCGCAATGAAAATCAAGTTTCTCCTCGCCGCATCCGTGGCGGGTCTCGCCGGGGCCATCGTGCCCGCAGCGCCGGTCATGGCGCAGCAGATCACCTCGGGTGTCGAAGGTACTGTCCTGGCCGAGGACGGAACGGCCATTCCGGGTGCCACCGTCGTCGTCAAGGACGGCCGCACCGGCGCCGAACGCACCGTCACCACCAGCGCGAACGGCGGCTTCCGCGCCGACTCGCTGACCACCGGCGGCCCCTACACCGTCACCGTCACCGCGCCCGGCTACGAAGGCCAGAGCCTCCCCGGCCAGACCATCAGCCTGCAGGGCAACACCGCCTTCACCTTCCGCCTGGCCCCCGCCGCCGGCGAAGAGAACGTGATCGTCGTCAGCGGCGCGCGGGTGCAGGTCACCCAGCTGGCCGTCGGCCCGGGCACCAGCTTCGGCGAAGCGATCCTCGAGACCGCGCCGACCTTCAACCGCGACATCCGCGACGTGCTGCGGCTCGACCCGCGCGTGAACCTCGCCCGCGACGACCTGTCGGGCCAGGACCGCATCTCGTGCCTTGGCGGCAACGATCGTTCCAACGCCTTCACCATCGACGGCATCAGCCAGTCGGACGTCTACGGCCTCAACGACAACGGCTTCGCCTCGCGCTCGTCGGCGCCGCTGCCCTATGATGCGGTGCGCGAGACGCAGGTGCAGTTCGCACCCTTCGACGTCGACTACGGCAACTTCACCGGCTGCGCGATCAACGTCGTCACCAAGTCGGGTTCGAACGACTACCACTTCGGCGGCTTTTTCGAGTATTCCGACAATGGCCTGCGCGGCGATAAGGTCGCCGACCAGACCGTCGGCGCGATCGAGCCGGAAAAGCGCTACGGCTTCTACCTGTCGGGCCCGGTGATCAAGGATCGCCTGTTCCTGTTCGGCGCGTATGAGCACCAGGAAGCCGGCGGCCCGCAGGAATACGGCCCGACCGGTTCGGGCGCGGCCAAGGAGCTCGGCTCGATCTCGCAGGCGCAGTTCGACGAGGTCTCGTCGATCCTGTCGAGCGTCTACGGCATCGAGACCGGCCCGGTCGCCTATTCGCTGCCCTACAAGAACGACCGCTATTTCGTGCGCGGCGACCTGCAGATCAACGACGATCACCGTCTGGAGGCGACTTACCAGCACCTCGAGGAACAGACCGTCAAGACCGACGACTTCTTCACCTCGACCAGCTCGTCGCAGCTGACCGGCGTCAACACCTTCTACAACAGCGGCACGAAGTCGGACTACTACTCGGTCCGCCTCTACTCGCAGTGGTCGGACATGTTCTCGACCGAGGCGCGCTATTCGCGTTCGGAAGTGACCGACAAGCAGGACCCGATCGGCGGTTTCGAGGCGCAGGGTTCGAACCCGACGCCGCGCATCATCGTCGGCATCGACAACGCGACCGGCCCCGACGGCACGATCCTCGCCGGCCCCGGTCTCAACCGTTCGGCGAACTCGCTCAGCACCGGGATCGACCAGTTCCGCTTTGCGGGCCTGCTCGATGCGGGTAACCACCAGCTGAAGTTCGGTGCCGAACTGAACCGTGCGGCGATCAACAACCTCTACGTGTTCAACGCCACCGGCACGCTGGTCTTCCGCAACATCGAGGACCTGCGCAACGGCGTGATCTCGCCGGGCCTGTCGGGCAACGGCAACACCTCGACCACGCCGGCCAATGTCATCCCCGGCAACACCGCGGGTGCCTTCGCCAGTTACACGCCGACCGGCGACGTGACGACCGCGGCCGCCGCGTTCAAGCGCGATATCTGGTCGGTCTTCGCACAGGACGAATGGCAGGCGACCGATGCCCTGTCGCTGACCGCGGGCGTTCGCGTCGACTGGTACGACACCAACAGCCATCCGGCTCTGAACAGCAACTTCGTGGCGCGTTACGGTTTCCCGAACACCACGAGCTTCTCGAACCTCGATCCGGTCATCATGCCGCGCCTTGCCGCAACTTATGACCTCAACGACTTTGGCGCGTTCAGCCGGGCACAGTTGCGCGCCGGTGTCGGCGTGTTCTCGGGCGGCGATCCGCTGGTCTGGTTCGGCAACGCCTACCAGAACAACGGAGCGTCCTATGGCCAGACGACGAGCAACGATGCCGCCTGCGCCGGCCAGGATCTCAATGTCCTTCAGGGCGGCGAGTTCACCGGCATCCCGCAGTGCGTGCTCGATTCGGCGGCGGCGCAGGGTGCGGCGGGCCTCGGCGATACGCAGTCGATCGATCCCGACCTGAAGATGCCCACGGTGATCCGCGCCAACCTCGGCTTCGCCTCGGACATCGACTTTGCCGAAGAAGGTCTGTTCAGCGCCTGGCACGTCAACGTCGACTACATCTACAGCCGCTATCGCAACCCGCTGTCGGTGGTCGACCTGTCGCAGACGGTGAACCCGGCGCGCGGCCTCGACGGCTATACCATCGACGGGCGCCCGATCTACGCCGCGATCGACCCGACCCGTTCGGGCTGCGACGCGACGCTGGTCGATGCCAGCACGGTCACGTGGGAAGGCGTCACCGCGTCGTGCTTCGGCACCTCGCGCGATGACGAGATCATGCTGACCAACGCGGGCGGATACAGCAGCCAGATCGCCTCGTTCATCCTGTCGCGCCACACCGAAGGCGGCCTGTTCACTCCGAACGGTTCGGTCGACTTCAGCTTCGGCTACGCCTTCACCGACAGCAACGACCGCCGCAACATGTACAATTCGACCGCGACGTCGAACTACGACTACGTGGCCGCGTTCGATCGCCAGAACCCCGAAGTGTCGCGCGGCTATTACGGAAGCAAGCACAACATCAGCGTCAACACGTCGTTCAAGGAAGAGTTCTTCGCCGATCTGGCAACCCGCCTGAACGTGTCGTTCGTCGCCAGCTCGGGCCGTCCCTACAGCCTGACCTTCACCGGCGGCGGCGTCTTCAACGACTCTGCCTCGGGCAACGACAACGCGCTGCTCTACATCCCGGCGGGCCTCGACGATGCGAACATCTCGCCCTCGTCCAACGCTTCGGCGGTAGAGGCTCTGTACGAGTTCACGCAGGGTCTGGGCTGCGCGAGGAAATATGCGGGCAGCACGATTGCTCGCAACACCTGCGAGAACGACTGGTACTTCGACGTCGACCTCTCGCTGTCGCAGGAGCTGCCCGGGCCGGGTCGCCTCTTCGGCCGCGACGACAAGCTCAAGGTCTACGCGATGTTCGACAACTTCCTGAACTTCCTCGACAAGGACTGGAACGTCAGCCGCCGCCGCAACTTCGCCGGCGTGCAGGACATGGCGAGCCTGTCGGGCATCGACAGCCAGGGTCGCTACATCATCTCGGCCTTCAACACCGGCGCGTTCGACAGCGACAACGAGATCAAGACGACCGCCTCGGTGTGGCGTCTGAAGATCGGCGTCAGCTACGATTTCTGATCGCAGCCAAGCGAGTGACAAAGCAGGCGGCAGCGTCCCGAAACGGATGCCGCCGCCCACCACCGATCAGGCAAACGGCGGCATTCCCAACCGGATGCCGCCGCCCACCATCGATCAGGCAAACGGCGGCATTCCCAACCGGATGCCGCCGCCCACCACCGATCAGGCAAACGGCGGCATTCCCAACCGGATGCCGCCGTTTGCGTTTCTTTCCCGCCCGTTGCAGGACTTTCCCATGCGCAAGGTCATCTTCTGTCTCGCCCTTTCCCTGTCGCTCGCCGCACCGGCCCATGCCTGGGGGCCGACCGGGCACCGCGTCGTCGGGCAGATCGCGGCGGACAACGTGAACGGGCGGACGGCGGCGCAGATCGCCCTGATCCTCGGCCCTGGCGAGGATCTGGCAGAGGCGGCGACCTGGCCCGACGAGCAGCGGTCCGATCCCGCCCCGTTCTGGCAGAAGACCTCGCCCCCGTGGCACTACGTCACCGTCACCGGCCACCCCGAGTGGCGCAAGAGCGACGCGCCGGCAGAGGGCGACGCGATGACCGCGCTCAAGACCTTCACCGCCACCCTGCGCGACGCCAAGGCGAGCCGCGAAGACAAGGCGCTGGCCCTGCGCTTCGTCGTCCATCTCGTCGGCGACCTGCACCAGCCTTTGCATAACGGCAAGGCGGGCGACCGCGGCGGTAACGACATCGCGGTCACCTGGTTCGGCGAGAAGACCAACCTGCACAGCGTGTGGGACAGCAAGATGATCGAGGGCAACCTGCTCGGCTACACCGAATATGCCGCCCGGCTGGAGCGCAGGACCACCCCGGAACAGACCGTGGCATGGTGGAACGCCGACCCGCTGGCATGGAACCGCGAAAGCATAATCCTGCGCGACAGGATCTACCCGGCGGAAGACAAGCGCGACCTCGGCTATCTCTACCAGTGGCAATGGCGCCCGGTCGCCGAAGAACGCATGGCCCAGGCCGGCATACGCCTCGCCGCCTATCTCGACGAGGCTTTCGCGGCGGATTGATGGCGGCGCCAGTGGTGCCGGCTGAAAAACTTCGCCAATCCGACACAGCCTGGCGTTTGATGCGGAAGGCTGTCGACCAGCCCTGAGCGTCTCGCTCACTGCGGCGGCTTTCGTCGTCAGCGGCCGGCATTTTCACGCCATTGGCTCCGAACGGCCGTGGTGCCAAAAACTAGTCCGATTGCCAGCCGGACCTTCAAGAGCTTGAAATTGCCGTCCCTTCCAGCCTAGTAACGCATCACAGCGATCGCCCAGTCGCTAAATTTCGGCCTGAGTTGGCCATCCGACATACGGAGAGAGAAATGCAAGAACTGGGCGATCCCAAGCGTATACCCGTGATCATTGCGGTCGGCGAAATCTGCGATCGGCCTGAAGTGCCTGTCGAGGGATTCGATTCCATCGAGCTCATGCACCAGTCGCTGATCGAGGCGGAAAAGGATGCGGGCACTTCGATCCTCGAACGTCTCGACTGGCTGGGCGTGGAGGATCAGATCAGCTTCCCGACCCCCACGCCGCAGGACGACCTGGCGGGTCTCCTGCCGCAACGGCCCGCGATGCTGGTAAAGACCAAGGAAGCGAGCGGCGACGGTCCGCTGCAACTGATCAACGACGCCGCGAACCTCATCGGCGAGGGCCGGATCCAGCTTGCCGCCGCGGTCGGCGCCGAAGCACTGAGGACCGCCGCGAAAAGGGCGCAGGCCGACATTGCCGCAGGGCGAGAACCGCCCAAGAACGATATCGCGGCGGTCGCCATGGCCAATGCGAAGCCGCTGGCGCGCAAGCACAAGCTGTTCACCCCGATCGACGTCTACCCGCTTTACGAGAACGCCACCCGCGCCGCCTGGGGCCAGACGGTGGCCGAGGCTCAGCGCGAATCCGCCGAGATCTGGTCTGGCTTCAGCAAGGTTGCTGCCGCCAATCCCAAGGCCTGGCTGCGCAAGGCAACCGAGCCTGAGGCGATCGGCGAGCCGAGTGCGGACAATCGCATGCTGGCCTTTCCCTATACCAAGCTGATGGTCGCCAATTCGTCGGTGAACATGGGGGCGGCGGTGATCGTCGCCAGCCTGGCATTCGCGCGCGAGAACGGCATTCCCGAGGACCGGCTGGTCTATCTCGGCCAGGGCGCGGCGGCGCACGAGGACGAGGATTTCCTGCTGCGCGATGGCTATACCTCGTCCCCGAGCCTCGAGACCACGGTGACCGAGGCGCTGGACCGCAACGGCCTGACCAGCGGCGACATCGACCTGGTCGAGCTCTACTCCTGCTTCCCCTGCGTACCCAAGATGGCGCGGCGCGTGCTCGACTGGCCGGTCGACCGCCCGGCGAGCGTCTATGGCGGATTGACGTTTGGCGGCGGGCCCATCGGCAACTGCATGATGCACGCCGCGGCCCGGATGGTGCATCGTCTGCGCGACGAGGGGACCAACGGTCTCATCGTTGCGAACGGCGGCTATGCGACGCACAGCCATTCGATGGTCTTTACTCGTACACCGCAGCCGGCGGGCACATTTCCGCAGGATTACAGCGCGCAGGCGCAAGCCGATGCGCGGCGCGGCGCTGTGCCCGCACTGCTGGAGGAATACGAGGGCGAGGGCGTTATCGAGACCTACACCATGCCCTACGGCCGTGACGGCGAACCTCACCACGCCACGGTCATCGCGCGCAATCCCGACGGAGCACGCTTTCTGGCGACCGTCACCAACGACGATCGCGACACCTTGCAGTTCCTGACCGGTGACGGGGTCATCGGTTCGTCCGGCACGGCATCGCGCGTCGGCGATACGATCGTGTGGAAACGCAAGGCCGGATGAGAGGCCGCCCCGGTTGAAGGACATCGACGTCCGCCTGGTCAAAGCGTTCGCGGCCGTGGCCGAAGAGCGAAGCTTTACCCAGGCGGCGTCGAGACTGCACGTCGCGCAGCCCTGGCTGTCGGTGCAGATCCGCAAGCTGGAAGAGCAGCTCGGCTATCGCCTGTTCGAACGCAATCGCAATCGCGCCGTAGAACTGACCGCCGCCGGGGAAGCGCTTCTGCCCATGGCGCGTATTTTCCTCGTCGCGACCGAGCGTTTCGTCGCCGATGCATCACAGATCCGGGAGGAAAAGCGCATTCGGCTGAGGCTGGGTGCGCCCGACTTCACCGCCGAAATGCCGAGCCGGACGGCCATAGTGGACGGCTTCGTGGGCGCTCATCCGGACATTCACCTGGAAATCAACAACGCGTGGACCGTCGACCTTCTGCAGGCCTTGCGCGAAGGGCGGCTCGATGTCGCGATCACCGTGGGGCCGCATATCGACACCGCGCTGGAAGCCATGGTGGTGGCGCGCCACCGCTTCGCCTTTCTCGTGCAGGCCAGCGACTTCCCCGTCGTGCCGCCTTCGCTGCCCCTGTCGGCCTTTGCGGGGCGGACGGTCGCGGTCTTCCGCCGGAGCGTCAATCCATCCTTTCACGATTCGGTCGTGCCGAAGATCGAGGCCGCCGGTATCGGGGTGCGCCACCTCACCGAGAGCGGCGCGATCGCGACGATCCATGCTGCGGAACACGGACGCGGCATCGCCCTGATCGCCGACTACATCCCGTCGCGGATGCTTCCGCCCACCCTCGCCAAGATCGAGATCGAGGATCCGGACCTCGGCTTTGCGCTCAATATCGTGCGCAGGCCGCAGGATCGCAATCCGGCCGTTTCCGCGTTCTGGCAGCATGCCCAAACGGTGCTCCGCACTTCATAGCAATATCTTATGAAGAAAATCGTCTTACGTATTAGACGAAGACATCGGTCCTCATCATCCTGAGCATCACAAAGTCGCCCCGCTCCCAGTTCGAATTATCGAAGGGGCGACTCGGAGAAGATGCCGGTCGGGGATTCCCTCAGCCGAAATAACGATCAGACGGCAACTGTCGGGCCGAACCCCTGCGTTCGCCGGTCACTGCCGCTGTTTGAGACGAGTGAAGGAAAATCCAGCCATGCCCGAGGAAAAGGCCGTCCTGTTCGAAGTCGTGGACGAAAACATCGCGGTCGTAACTCTCAATCGTCCCGAACGGCGCCACGCCGTGAACGGCGAAGTCGCGCGCATGATGGACGCCATCGTCAAGCAGACGGAAGCGGATGACACGATCCGCGTCGTGGTGCTGACCAGCAATGGCGGACCCACCTTTTGCGCCGGCGCCGATCTCGGCGAAGTCGCGGCGGGCCGCGCGGCCGAACTCTCGACCCCGGATGGCGGCTTCGGCGGCTTCGTCGAATCGGAACGGCAGAAGCCGTGGATCGTCGCGGTGCATGGTTCTGCACTGGGCGGCGGCCTCGAATTCTCGCTGGCTTGCGACATGCGCGTGGTTGCTGACACGACCGTGTTGGGGCTCCCCGAAGTGAAGCGCGGCCTGATTGCGGGCGCAGGCGGCATCTACCGCCTGCCGCGCCAGTTGCCGCGTGCCGTCGCGCTGGAGATGATCGCGGTCGGCGAACCCATCGGGGCGCAGCGGGCCTACGATCTGGGCCTGGTCAACAAGGTGGTCCCGGCCGAGCAGGTCCTCGACGCCGCGCTGGATTTGGCGCGCAAGATCGCCGGCAACGCCCCGCTCTCGGTTCGCGAAAGCCTGCGCATCGCCCGCGCGTCGCACGAAACCTCGGAACGCGATTCGATCGCCGACATGAACCGCACGATGCAGTTCCTGATCACGACCGAGGATTTTCAGGAAGGCCCGCGCGCTTTCATGGAAAAGCGCGAGCCGGTCTGGAAGGGCCGCTGACCATGTCGCTGGAGCGATTCTTCCGGCCTCGATCGATTGCCCTTGTCGGGGCTACCGACAAGTCGGCCTGGTCGAACCTGGTCTTCAGCAATTTCGCCAGGCTCGGCTATGCGGGCGCGCTCCACATGGTCAACCGGCGCGGCGCGCCGGCTCACGGCATCGACGGGGTGATGAGCTGCCGCGATATCGCGCAAGCACCCGACCTTGCCTACATCATGCTGCCGACCGAAGCCGTCGAAGAGGCACTGGAAGACGTCGCGGCTGCCGGCATCCGCAACGCCATGATCCTGTCGTCCGGCTTTGCGGAAACCGGCGAGGCGGGTTCGCTGGCACAGGATGCGCTGGTGCGGCGGGCCCGTGAACTCGGCGTCCGGTTCCTGGGTCCGAACAGCCTGGGCTTCATCAATTATCGCGACGCCACCCCCGTCTCGCCTTATCCGGTACCGGCTGGCGCCATACCGGGTCACGTCGCCATCGCGTCGCAGAGCGGGGCGACCGCGCAAGTCATCGCAGCCTATGCCGCGCAGCAGGGCCTTGCTCTCAGCCACACGATCGCGACCGGTAACGAAGCCGACATCGACATGGCCTCGATCGTCGATTTCCTCGTCGACGATGCCGATACGCGCGTCATCATGCTCTTTACGGAGACGATCAAGGACCCCTTGGCCTTTCGTCACGCGGTGCGCCGGGCGGCCCGGGCGGAAAAGCCGGTGGTCGTCTTGAAAGTCGGCAGCAGCGCGCTGGCAACCCAACTGGCGCAGGCGCACACCGGCTCGGTTACCGGCGACGACCGTATTTTCGACGCGGTATGCGAGCGCGATGCCGTTACTCGCGTCCGGTCGATCGAGGAGCTGGTCACCACCGCCGCCGTATTCGCCAATCATGGCGGGATCGACGGCGGCCTTGCCATCGTCTCGATCTCCGGCGGCGCATGCGAGATCATCGCCGACATCGCGGAGACGCACGGCCTCGAGATGCCCGCCTTTTCGGACGTGACGCTGGAGCGCCTTGCTACGGTCAAGTCGAGTTACGGGGCGACGTTCAATCCGCTCGACATCACCGGCGCGGCCGTCAGCGATCCGGAGATGTTCGCAACGATCCTGCCCATCGTGGACGAGGATCCGGCGATCGGGCTGACCGCCTGCGTCTACGACTTGCCACGCGGTGGCGACAGCGGCGACTACTACAGCCCGGACATGATGGCCTGCATCGGTCGCGGACTGCGCGAAGGTGCCCGGCCGGGCTTCCTCGTCAACCAGGCGGTCCGGCCACTTGGCGCGGAAGCGCGCGAGATCCAGGAAGCGGCGGGAATCCCCGCGGTGATCGGCGGGCTGGACCACGCGGTGCGCGCCTTTGCCGCGGCCCAGCGCTGGGAAAAGTCGCGCCGGAACCTGGGCGCGGAGCCGGTTGCCGATCAGCCGTCGCCGGACAAGCGGCCAGCATCGGAACGGGACGTGTTGTCCTATCTTTCCGAACAGGGAGTGCAGGTGCCACCGTGCATTTGCGCAACCGACGCGGACGGGGCGGTCGCGGCATGGCGGGCTATGGGCGGTCCGGTCGTGCTCAAGATCGCCTCGTCCGCAATTCAGCACAAGTCGGACATCGGCGGCGTGCGGCTCGACCTCGACGATGAGGAAGCGATCCGCGCGGCCTTCGCCGAGATCATGGCCGCGGCGCGAAAGCACCATCCCGATGCGCCGATTGACGGCTGCCTCGTCACCCCGATGCGTCGCGGCGGCGTGGAACTGTTCGTGGGGACCGCACAGTCGCAATGGGGTCCCGTCATCGTCGCGGGTCTGGGCGGCATCTGGATAGAAGCGCTCGACGACACCAGCCTGCGCCTGCTGCCCATTTCACCGAGCGACGCGCGCGAGATGCTGGGCGAATTGCGCGGCCGTCGTATCCTCGACGGTTATCGCGGTCAGCCGGCGATCGACGTCGAGGTCGCCGCCGCAGCCATCGCCAGGATCGGCGACGCGGCGTTGAAGCTGGGCGGAGAGCTGGTCTCGCTGGAGGTCAATCCGCTGCGTGCGGACGGTTCCCTCGCGGAGCCGCTCGACGCGCTCGCGGTCTGGCAAGCCTGATGGTGTCCGCATCGTCCCGCGTGAGTGACGCGCCGTTGCCATCGGCCGTTTCTCGATCGGGGCGGTGGACCGCGACGGCGATCCTGTCGACCGGGTTCGCACTGTCCTACATCGACCGGCAGGTGTTGAGCCTTCTGGTCCCGTCGATCAAGCAGGCGCTCGGCCTCAGCGATACGCAGATCGGGCTGCTGCAGGGGATCAGCTTCTCGCTGTTCTACGTCGCCGCATCCTTGCCGCTCGCCGCATTGGCGGATCGTCGCAACCGCTCCCGCATCGCGGCCACGTGCATCGCGATTTGGAGCGTGATGACGATGCTGTGCGGGCTGGCCGCCGGGTTCGTCCAGCTCCTGCTAGCGCGGATCGGGCTTGCCATGGCAGAGGCTGGCCTGCCGCCCTCGGCCCTGACCCTGATGAACGATCTGCACGATCGTCGCGGCCTCGCCAAGGCGACTTCGTTCTTCATGCTGGCGCCCTTCGTCGGCGGCGGCATCGCCCTGGCGGCGGGCGGCGTGCTCCTCGCCAGCATGTCGGGCCTGGCCGATGCGACCGGGCTCGAACCGTGGCGGCTGGTCTTCATTCTGGCCGGCGTGCCGGGGCTGCTGCTGGCGCCCGTCGTCTGGTTCTTCCTGCGCGATCCGCGTCCCACCCGGGTCGGCGACGTTCGCCATGCCTCCTTCGCCAGTCTGTTTCGATACATGTCGGCCCACTGGCGCTTCACCATCGTCTACATGCTGGCTCTCGCCATCGTGATCATGGTGCTCAATGCCCACATCGCATGGATGCCGACCGCGATCCTCCGCCGTTTCCCGGTAGGCGAGGCGGTGATGGGCACCGCGTTCGGCGCGACGTACCTCGTGGCAGGCTCCATCGGCACCCTCGGCGCGGGCTGGATCATCTCGCGCGGCGATCCCGACACCATGTTGCGCCGGACCATTTCCCTCATGCGCTGGGGCTGCGTGGGTCTGGCGCCCTTCGCGCTCATCGCGCCCTTCGCACCCGGTCTCGTCTCGATGGTCGCGCTGACGGGCGTTGCCGTGCTGTTCACCAGCGGCATCATCGCCATGGGATCGGTCCCTTTCCAGATCACCGTTCCCGCGTCGCTGCGCGCGCAGTCCATCGCGCTGAGCGGACTGGTTGCGGCCCTGATCGGAACGGGGCTGGGTCCGCTGGTGACCGGTCTTGCCAGCGACGCGGCGGCGCAAGCCGGAGCGGCGTTGCCATTGTCGACCGCGCTCGCAGCGGTGGGCGTGTCCTGCGCCACGCTGGCCGCAGCGATGATGCACTACGCGCTGCGCCACGCCCTTTCCCAACCAGACAATTCCGCCCCGACAGAGGGCCCATACAGAGAGGACCGATCATGAAAGCAATGCTGCTTGTGACAAGCGCACTGGCCGGGCTGGCGCTGGCGCCCCAGGCCGTCGCCCAGACGACCGCGACCGATACGTCTGACGCGACCAGCGTCGAAGGCGACAGCCGGACAGCGCCTGTCAACGAGATCATCGTCACCGCGCGGCAGAGATCGGAATCGCTTCAGGACGTGCCAGTTGCGGTCGCGGCCGTCAGCGGCGAATTCCTCGAACAGGCCCAGGTATCGAACATCGACGGTGTCGAGAAATACATGCCCAACGTCGAACTCGGCCGCCATCCCTTCACCGGCGGCGGCATGTCGGCATCGATCCGCGGCGTCAGCTTCGGCGATCTCGACCGGGCCTTCGAGCCTGCGGTGGCGGTCGCCGTCGACGGGATCTTCCTCGCCTCGAACACCGGCGCGATGACCGATACGTTCGATATCGCCCAGATCGAGGTGCTGCGCGGACCGCAGGGAACGCTGTTCGGCCGCAATACGATCGGCGGGGTGATCAACATCAAGCGGACCAAGCCGACCATGGACTGGGGTGCGAAAGTCCAGGCGTCCTACGGCAGCTACGACCGGCGTGAGCTGAAGGGCATGTTCAACGCCCCGCTCGGCGACACCATGGGCCTGAAACTGGGTGGGTATCTCGAAAAGTCCGACAGCTTCACCAAGACGGCCGATGGCAAGCGTCAGGACGGCATCGACAAGGTATCCTTGTTCAGCGCGCTGCGGTTTGATCCGGGCAACGATTTCGAGGCCATTCTCAGCGTCGATCATATCGATGACAAGTCGCAGTACCCCGCGCTTGTGCCGCTGACCGCGCGCACCCAGCTTTTCTGCGTCGCTTTCGCAACCTGTTACGACACCCAGTACAAGCAGGTCGAGGAAAGCGGCTTCAAGCTGGCGCTCGACGACTATCCCTTCATCGCCACGCTGAAGAGCACTGCCGTTGCGCTGAACATGAGCTACCGGATGGGGGGCATCACGCTCGAATCGATCACCGGCGTCATGGACCAGAAGGATGCTCTCGACGGCGAGAACACGGGCGGCGCGCCGGTCGGCGGCAAGTCCATCTTCGTCTCCCGCCGCGACCAGAAGGCGAACCAGTTCAGCCAGGAATTTCGCGCCATCAGCGATCTCGACGGCGCGTTCAATTTCGTCGCGGGCCTTTATTACATGCGTTCGGAATTCGATCTCCTGCGCCAGACCGCCGTCGTTCTCGGCAACACCTCTCAGGATTTCTCCGCCGGCCAGAATCTCGACGCCTACGCGGCCTATGCCGAAACCTTCATCGACCTTGCCGACAGCCTGCGGCTGACGCTGGGGGGCCGCTACACGATCGAGAAAAAGGACTTCTACATCACCTTCCGCAATCCGGCGACGGGCGCGGTGACCGGCGAGTGTCCCGACCCGGAACTGGCCGACGTGCCCGGGTTCGCGAGCTGCCGCGATCCCAGCGTCACGTTCAAGAAGTTCACGCCCCGGGTCATCCTCGATTATCACCTGACCCCGGACGTGATGGTCTATGCCAGCTGGTCGCGCGGTTACCGCTCGGGCGGCTGGAACAGCCGCGCCTCGGTCGTCACCGCCATCGGCCCTTATCAGCCGGAGGAAGTCGACAGCTTCGAAGGCGGCCTGCGCACCACGTTGCTCGACGGGGCCATGCGCTTCAACCTGACAGGCTTCTACACCGACTATTCGAACAAGCAGGAAGAGGTGATTACCTCGTCGCCCATCAATCCGACCGTGACGCAGACCACGGTGGAAAACGCGGGCGCGGCCACCATCAAGGGCTTCGAAGGCGAACTGGAATATCGCCCGATCGACTGGCTGCGCCTGCGTAGCGCGGTCGGCTATCTCGACGGCAAGTACGACGAGTTCATCCAGGGCGGCGTCGACCTCTCCGATCAGCGCAACCTGCGCTATGCTCCGAAATGGTCGGTCAGCGTGGGCGGCGACGCCAGCTATCCGATCGGCGACGACAAGCTGCTGGTCGCGGCCAACTACAAGTGGACCGATCGTTTCGCCACTTCGGTGGTCAAGGACACGACGGGGCTCGATCGCGACTTCATCGAGGCTTACGGCACCTTCGATTTCAGCCTCGGCTATGAAGGGGCGATCGGCGATCGGAGCAAGTGGCGCGTGTCGGGCTTCGTCAACGACGCGTTTCACTCCGATGGCCACCTCTATCGCAAGGTCATCGTCGCACCCTTCGCCTTCGCGAGCCGCGAGCCGGGCCGGACGCTAGGCGTGGAACTGGGCTTCGAATACTGACCTGCGGATATTCCGCGGTCAGGTCGAGGAGCTGCCAGCCCTCCCGGCAGCTCCTCGACATACCGATTTTCGATGCCGTCTCTCCAACGCGTGCAGGAGGGCGGCTTGGAAGGGCTACCGACCTAAGTCCATGCGGCTGTCGCGACCGGGTAGAAGGCGAGGGGGGCTGCTGGTTTCCACGCCGCTGCACACCATAAGTCATCCCGAACTGCACTGCGTCGCCGTGGTCCGTGGCGTCGCATGGCCATGGCCCTTCGCTCACCGGCGTGACATGGCTTGCCCGATATCGAAGTCCGGCGTGATGCCAGCCGATGCCCCGGGGCGCAAAAAATTGTCGAACTCGCGCGCTTCGGCTTCAACCGTGTCGAAGAACACCGATACGCAGCCGATCGCATCGCCATCCGCCTCGACCAACAGACCGTATTGCTGCAGATAGTTGGGATCGCCCGATCTGGCCAGCACCACCGCGGCATTGCGATCCGCAGCGATGATCCTCACCCCGTCCAAGCCCGACGCGAAAAGGCTGTCGAGAATGCGGGGATCGCGGGTCGTGCCCGACAAGGGCGTCGATCCGATGACCCTGAGTTCTGCGCCTAGTGCCAATAGATCGCGCGCCTTGTCCGGCTCGCTATCGGCGAGGGCAGCGGCGAACGATGTGGCCAGATCGGCCATCGCGCTGCGCGACACGTTCGGGCGCAAAGCCGGGGGGGCGATCGTGAAGGGACAGGGCGCCCGGTGGCGGGCTCCCAGTTCGGGATCGGCGCGGCAGGCACGTTCTCCATCCAGCCGCGCATGGTCCGCGCCTGCGCCGCAACGCGAAAGCCCA